>CADBGC010000027.1 GCA_902794055.1 uncultured Eubacteriales bacterium
AATTATCCACGATGAGTGGTTCTTGCCCTCAATGACTGAACAGGGGGAAGTCACACTTCCTGTTACTCTGCGCTGGGGCAATTCCGAGGACGCTGAGGGTATCGCTATCCCTGTTCACTTCGACAGCAACCCCCACTTCTGCGAACTTGTATTCGAGGATGACTCAAACCTTATGATAGAACTGAACGGCAGGTGGTTTTACAAGTCCCCGAAGGCAAAAACTATCGACCTTATGAGCGCTTTCTACGAGAAGCCTCTTGAGGGTGCCGCTGACCTGACACTCCGACTGTTTGCCCCCCCTGCCTCCGGCGAAAATGACCTTTCCGCCGAGGACGGTGCGGACAGCGTTGAGCGCGACGGCGACCACGAGAAGAGCCCCTACTTCGTTCACCCCGATTTCTACAACATGAAGTCCACCGATTCGCTTACCATCCTTCCGAATTTCAAGACCATCCAGCAGTCCTGCGAATGGAGCTGCGGCGTTGCAAGCGCGCTGATGGTGCTTGAGTACTTCGGTGCGCGCGGCGAGTACACCGAGGAGAGCCTCGGCGAGCTCCGTCCCCAGGGCCTCAAGCCCGGCGCGACCTCCCTCAGCGAAATGGTCGAGATCTTCAATAAGGTGGGCGGCTTCAAGTGCTATTCCGCGATCGACGTTGCCGAGGCAGGCGAGGACGTTTCCGAGGTTTTCACCTTCGATTTTATCAAGCAGACTCTTAAAAACAACAGCCCCATCATGATCGGCTGGAACGACTGGGGCGGTCATTGGCAGGTGCTTATCGGCTACGACACCATGGGCACCGAGACCGAGCAGGACGACGTTATCATCGTTGCCGATCCCTACGACACCACCGACCATAATCAGGACGGCTACGGCATCTACCCCGCCGAGAGGTTCCTGTATAACTTCACCTTCTACAACTTTTTCGATGAGGAGAGCGGCGAGCTGAACGATATGTGCTTCCTCGTTGCCGCGCCCGAGAAATAAGTTAAAAGCATAACAAATCCGAGGATACCGCCCGTATCCTCGGATATTTTATTGCCATAAATTAAGTTGTCGGTGCTTATTCTTCGCTCGGCTTATTCGTTTCCTCATACAGCACGCCGTCGCGAATCCTATAGGTCGTGTCGGCTCTTGCGGCTATCTCAAGGTCGTGCGTAACGACCACAACGCAGTAGCCGTCCTCATGGGCGAGCTTTGCGAGCAGCTCGATTATGCGCTGCCCGTTCTCGGTGTCGAGGTTGCCGGTGGGCTCGTCCGCAAGCAGGAGCTTGGTGTCCATACTCATGGCTCTTGCCACGGCAACGCGCTGCTGTTCGCCGCCCGAGAGCATCGAGGGATAGCGCTTGAGCACGGTTTCGGGCAGACCGACCTTCTCTATCAGCTCGGCGGCCTTCTCGCGCGCCTTCTTGCCCTTAAAGCCGCGAAGCTCCATCGGGTAGGTCACGTTTTCCGAAACCGTCAGCAGCGGGAACAGGCGAAAGCTCTGATAGATTACGGCGGCGTTTTCGCGGCGATAACGGGTCAGATTGAGCTTATTGGTGCTCTTGCCCATGTAGAGTATCTCGCCGGTCGTCGGCACCATCAGCCCCGCCATCAGCGAAAGCAGCGTGCTCTTGCCCGAGCCCGATTTGCCGATCAGCGCGTACATCCTGCCCTCCTCAAACTTGCAGTTCACGCCCCGCAGCGCATCCACGGTTTGATACTTGTTTACGTAACGATAGGTCACGTCCCTTGCTTCGATTACTGCCATTGGTTTTACCTCCCGATCTTGGTTAGTGAATAGTTAATAGCGAATAGTGTGGATGAAACGCCGAGGGCGTTTCTTCCGATCATTTCCACCTCATCCGTCTTCGCGCGGCGCTGCCCCACTCAGCCACCTTCCCCTCAATGGGGAAGGCTTTTGGGCGCGTTTCTTCGATTTAATTTGAAATCCCCTTGGGATTTCTTCCTCAATGTTCCGTAGGAACACATCATTCCTTCATTAGCGAAGCGGCTTCATTCGCCAAAGGCGCCCCATCAAGGCTTCCCCTTGAGGGGAAGCTGTCAGCGAAGCTGACTGATGAGGTGGTACGAAAAATGCGCAGCGGAGCGAGCATTTTCGGATAGTTTCAGCTTAGCTTACCAGCCTGCTCGATGATCCTGCCGCTTGTGCTTCTCAAATCGGATTCAAATCCCTCGCGGGATTTGTGCAGGTGTCCACCTCATCCGTCTTCGCGCGGCTCTGCCCCGCTCAGCCACCTTCCCCTCGAGGGGAAGGCTTTTGGGCGCGTTTCTTCGATTTAATTTGAAATCCCCTTGGGATTTCTTCCTCAACCCGGCGCAGCCGGATTTCACTTGCCGCAGGCAAATTTCATCTGCCGCAGGCAGCTTTCACTCGCCGCAAGGCGAATTTCACTGTGCGCCAACGGCGCACATCACTCCACCTCCACCAGCGCCGCCTGCGCCTTCTTCGCCAGTCCGAAAACGAGGCAGATAAATGTTGAGATACACCAAAGGATGAAGAACGCGGCGCAGAGCATGAAGCAGATCTTCTCCTGTGCGCCGAAGATCAGTATTGCGATCAAAAGCCCTATGCCGAGACCCGCAAGGCACAAAAGCGCGTGTTCAAACAGGAAATTCAGAATAATGCGGAAGTTCGGCGTTCCGAGCGCGCGCATAAGCGCGATCTCCTTCCTTCTTGAAACCGTCAAAAGCCACGCCAGCGCGAAGCCGATCACGCCCGCGATTATGTACAGCGCGGCATAGAGCGTTGAAACGTACTGTATCTGCCTCTGCATGGAGCGCACGGTGCTCAGATACATCTCGTCCTCGATCACAAAGAATGTCTTGCCGCGGTCGCTCATATTGCCCACGGCGCCGTAGCCCGCCTCCTTGAACGTCTCGCGCAGCTCATCGAGCCTCGTCGCATCCTTGAGGGTAAACAGGAAGCTCTTGAAGCTGATACCCTTGTACCAGCTGAGATTTCTGAACCAATCGTTATACCCGCTCGTCTCAATGCCGTTCGTAATGCGGTCCACGATGCGCTCATCGAGCGTATCGGCAAGGATCGGAGCAAAAATCTCCTTGTATTCCTTCTCATAATAATCATATTGATAGCTCTCCCGACCGTATTCCGTTGAAGCAAGCGGATACTCCGAAAACGGCACAAACACCGTGTTTGAAGAGGTCGTTGCGGAGTAGCTCGCAACCACCTTGAGCATGACCGTGCCGAGATAATTCCAGTTCGCGATCTCAAAGGTGTGTTCAAAAACAACGCAGTCGCCAAGCTCGATGCCCTTCTCCTTCATAACGCTTTCGGGCAGAGCACAAACGGGGTTCGGGAACCAAAAATCCTTTTTATCGAAGCCCTCGAGCCAGGTTATGCTCTTGGATTTGGCGTATTTGAACATGGGGCTCGTTTCCACGTCCGTGGTGGACACCCACCTCATAGCGCGGCTGATATTGTAAACGCGCGTTTCCACCGCAAATTCGGATTGCGGCTCGTTGAACTGCACCGCTCGACTGGCGCCGCTCGCAGTTCTTCCAACGCCGAGGATATCGAGATAGCCCAGCCGCGTTGTGATGTTATAGTCCTGGACAAGCTCCTTCTCCATAAGCGCCTTGACGGCATCGGGTTTTATGCTCAACCCGTCCATCCAGCGCCCCTTCATATCGGTTGCGTAGCCCGTTATCTCGGCACTGCGCTTATAGCTTTCAAGCTGATCGTTGTAGCCGCGAAGCGATGCGGTCAGGCGCGATAAGAACAGCGCGGCCACCGCCGCCAGCAGCAGCACGGCGAGCGTGCGAACGGGGCTTCTTACTATGGATAAAAGCGCGTATTTAACGGAGAATCTGCTCGTTTTGCCGCCGCGCTCCATGGCTCTTGCGCGCTCCTGCTTGCGCCTTTCGGCAACGGTGCGCCTTGCGAAGATCAGGGTGGTGATAAGCGCGCCGAGAATGAGCGCGCCGCCCGCAGCGATATATGGGATGTACCCCGCATTCGGCGCGAAGTCGAGCGTTCGCGTTATGGAAGTGCTGCCGAGCGAATAGTCGGTGTTTTCCTTTGCAAACTGCGTTGCAAAGCGCTGCATCGTTTCAAAAACGCGCCCCTCGATCGCCTTTGCGGCGAACATACCGATGACCGCTCCAAGGATGGTTAGGATAAGCACGGCCGAAATGAAGTAAACCACGATATGCGCCCGGGAGCTTCCGAGCGAATACATCGTGTTTGCCGCTTCCTTCTGCCTTGAAACGAAGATATGGCTCTGAAGGATAAGCGCAACTATCGCAAGCACCACGCAGACCGCGAGGAATACTATGGAAATGAACATCAATTCGCGCATCGGCTCGGTTGCGGCGGCATAGCCCTGGTCGTAGAGCGTGATGCGGAAGCCATTGTGCGCAAGTGTTTCGGTTGCCGTGATGAACTCATCCGCACGGCTGTTCACAACGCGGAACTGCCCGAGGTTATAGCCGGTCGTGGCACGGAAGCCGTCTCCCGAATCGCCGGGAAGGAAGATATAGAAGGGATAGTCGATATCCTCGTTCAGAATGCCGATAACCTCGTACTCTCCCCCGTCCTTTTCATAGAGCGTGTCGGTATCAAAGATGCTTTCATCCGATGCACACACCGAAAGCGGGATACGGTCTCCCACGGAAAGCCCGAGGCGACCGGCCAGCTCGTTCATTATAAGGCAGACCTTAGCGCCGCTTTTCTGCTCCTGCTCGGTGAATAGCCTGCCGTCTTTTAGGCTCAGTATCTGCTGCTGGAAGGGGTAATAATCCTCTATCGCGGAGGTATAGACCACGCGGCAGGCATCGTTCTGCTTTTCAAGCACCTTGGCGAGCCTGTAAAAGGCGTTCGTTTCGGCCACATCGGTGTTCGTTACGAGTTCAAATTCGGGCACGGTAACGGTTTCGCCGTTTTCAACGAAGCTCATGCTTTCCATGCTGAACCAAACGCCGCTGACCTTGCCCGCAACGAATCTTCCGCTGATGAGGTACTTCTTGCCCTTTTCGATCTTCGGGCTGTCCGCAGATAGAAACATCAGGATGCCTGTATAATCCCTTCGCGCGTAGAGCGACCTCTCAAGCATCACCTGATACGCATCGATGCCGGGATCGTAGGCGTATACGTTCACGATAAGCACACCGGCGCCGCCGTTGAAAACGTTATTGTCGATCCTATGCATACCCTCGATATAGCCGAGGGCGGGCGAAGCCGGCTCAAAGCCCATAACGGCGGGGTTTGCCTTCAGCGCCTCGAGCTCGGTCATGCTCTCCGCCACCGCCTCCTGCACCTCCGGATCATAGACCGACTGATCGGGATAGTCCTTGCCCACGTAGTCGATGGTGGCTATGGTGTGGAAATATTCGTCCGCCTCCTTGAGATATCCGCGTACTGCGGAGAAAACGCAGAACGCGACCGCAAGAAGCGCGGCGAGCACAGCGAGAATAAGCGTGAACAGAATCGCCTTGCCCGGCGTTCTGAGCGTACACTTTATACCGTTTTTTATTGCCTGCATTATGAACTCCTATCGGATCCGTGTATATCGGTTCGTGCTGAAACAGCCTCGAATATTATACCAGCAAATGCAGGGAAAAGCAATATATGCAGGCGACGGCGCAAGCGCAGTGAATAGTTGTGGTTGAAACGCCGACGGCGTTTCTAACACCCGCTTTGCGGGTGAAATCCACTTCGTGGGTGAAATCCGTTTTACGGATGAAATCCGCTTCGCGGGTGAAATCGCCTTACGGCGGTTGCGGTGGAAACGCCGCAGGCATTTCTTCAAAATTTTATTGATTCTGAAATCCCGACGGGATTTCTTCCTCAACCCGGCGCAGCCGGATTTCACTTGCCGCAGGCAAATTTCACCTGCCGAAGGCAGATTTCACTCGCCGCAAGGCGAATTTCATCGTGCGCTGAAAGCGCACATCATTCAATTTCCGTCTGCGCCTTCTTCGCCAATCCGAAAACGAGGCAGAAAAGCGTGGATACGCACCAGATGATGAAGAACGCGCCCGAGAGCATGAAGCAGAGCTTCTGCTGCGCGCCGACCATGAGCACGGCTATTCCGAGCCCCATCGCAAGCCCGATCAGGCACAAAAGCGCATGTTCAAACAGGAAATTGAGTATTATTCGGAAATTCGACGTGCCGAGCGCGCGCATAAGCGAGATCTCCTTCCGTCTTGAAGCTGCTAGCAGCCACGCCAGCGCCGCGCCGATCACTCCGGCAATGATATAGAGCGCGGTATATAGCACCGAAACATACTGTATCTGCCTCTGCATCGAGCGCGTTGTGTTCAGATACATCTCGTCGTCGATTATCGCATAGGGCTTGGTGCGCTCGTAGGTGCCGACGGGAGCATAGCCCGCCTCTTCGAGCGCGGCGCGGGCTTCATCGAGCCTCAAATTATCCTTCACCGTGAAAAGCACGCTGCTGAAGCTCGGTATTCTGGGATAGATCGTTACCTTCGTGCCGTCTGGCATGGTCATCTCCTCGCTGTCCGGCGTGTTGGCGTAGGTATCGAGCCGCCACAGCACCGCTTCGTCCGCCGTGCTGTCGTCGTTCGTGATCGGCGCGGGCATTGCCTCATAGTAATAATCGAAGGGGTAATCCTTGATGCGCTGCGGCTCGCCGTGAAGAAACGGCGGAAGAATGCCGTACCAATCGTCAAGCGGCGAAAACACGGTTTTTTTCGTTGAATTGGAGGAATACGCGGCTATGACCTTCAAAATTATCCTGCCGATATCCCAGCCGCCCCTTGCATCTTTTACGAGCGCTTGGAACATCACCGCATCGCCCAGCTCTATGCCGTGCTCCTCCATCAGATCCTCGCTAAGAGCGCAGGCGTTGCTCATCATCATGAAATTCCTTTCGCTGTACCCCTCAAGGAAGCGGATATCCTTCGCGCTCTTGAACCGGAAGGCGGGGCTGCCCTCCACACTGCTTGCGGCAACCCATTTAAGATCGCCCATCATGCTGATCTGAAGAAGCTCAAGCCGCATAGTGTCCTTGGGTTCATCGAAGGCAAGCTCGCGGTTTTCCTCGCCGTCCTTGGTTATCGCAATGCCGATAACGCTTAGGTTGCCGAGCTCGATGGTAAGGTTCATATCCTTGACCTCGCCCGAATCGGCAAGCAGATACGGGCTCATCGGCTTGAACAGAAAGCCATCGAGCTTTCTGCCGTACATATCGGTGGCGTAGCCCTTTATCACCGCGCTGCGCTTATAGCTCTCAAGCTGATAGCGATAGCCCGAAAGCGATGCCGTCAGCCTTGAGAAGAAGAGGGCGGCGAAGAAGGCCACAAGAAGGATGGCAAGGCTTCGCGCGGGGCTTCTTCTAAGCGATAAAAGCGCATACTTGAGCCTTCCCGAAAGGCGGCTCGTGCCGCCCCTTAAGCGGCTGCTTGAAGCGAGCTTTTCCGTTTTCTTGCTCTTGCGCCGCTTTTTTCCGCTGTCCCGAGCGGCGGATAGGGCGAAGGCAAGCGTTGATACCGCGGCGCCGAGCACGAGCGCGAGCGCGGCGGCAAGATAGGGCGCCTTCCCCGGCTTCGGCGCGAAATCAAGCGTTCGAACGAGCGAAAGCCCCGTGGCGGAAAACTTCGTTTCCTGCTGTTCGAACTGGGAAGCAAAGCTGCGCATTATATCGAAAACGCGGCTCTCTAAGCGAGCCGAGACGAAAACGCCGATGCAGCCCGCAAGCGCGGCGATCAGCAGCGCAGCACACAAAAAGTAAATAAGTATATGCCCTTTGGATGTGCCGAGCAGCAGCATCGTCTGCGCCGATTCGCTCCTTTTTGAAACGAAAACATGGCTTTGCAGCACGAGCGCGGCAGCGGCGAGCAGCACGCATACCGCAAGGAAGATGATAGAAATAAGCATCATCTCGCGCATAGGTTCGGTCGCCGCCGAGTAGCCCTGATCGTAAACGCAAACGCGGAAGCCGCTCTCGCCGAGCTTCTCCGCCTCCCTCAAAAATGCCGAAGCGCGGTCGTTTTTGAGCCTGAAGAAGCCTATGCTCGAGCCCGTGACCGAGCGAAGCGCCTGCTCCGCCTCCCCGGGAATATAGATGCGGTTTGGGTAGGCGGGATGCTCCGCAAAGATACCAACTATCTCGTATTCGTCCTCGCCAAGGCTCGTGAATTCGGCCTCATCCGTGCTGCCCGTGAAGGAAAAAACGCTGAGCCTTATGCGGTCGCCCACCTTGAGCTCGCCCGCGCCGTAGCTGACGGCATCGCTGATTATCGCTGCCTTCGCCCCGCTTTCATACTCCGAAGCGGTGAAGAATCTGCCGCTCTTTAGCTTGAGCTGCTGCTGATGGAAGGGAAGCTCGTCCTCGATCGCGTTTGTGACCGTTACGCGGCAGGCGTTGTTTATAAGCTCCCATCGCCTCGCAAGGCGCATGAAAACGTTTTCTTCGGGCAGCTCGTTCGACTCGATAAGCTCAAAAGCGGGCGTGGTGAAGCTTTCGCCCTGCTCTGTGAAGCGGATCTCTTTCTGCGCGAAGCCGACAAGGTTTCCGCCGAGCCTGTTTGAAAAAACTCCGCTCATAACGTATTTTTTCTTGAGCTCAAGCTCTCCCGCGCTGTCAAGCCTGATATTTACCAGCTTTTCATCGTAATTTTTCTGCGCATAATATGTTTTTGAAACGATGGCCGTATACAGCGCCGTCCGCTCGTCATAGCCAGTTATGTAAAACGATGCAACGGCCGCCTTATTCAGCGCAACGGAGCCGTCCTTGCGGTGCAGACCGTGAACGAGCGCGGCGCGGTTGGCATTTGGCTTGAACGAGAGCACCGCATCGTGCGCAAAGAGCGAATCGAGCGCCGCCTTGTTTTCGTCAAGCGCATCGGGCAGCCCATGCTCGAAATGAGCCTCCGAGGGGTAGTTTTCGCCCATGAACTCCAGCTCCGCAACCGTGTGGAAATAGCCGTCCGCATCGCGAAGATAGCCGCGCACCGCGGAAAACACGCAGAACGAAACCGCGAGCAGCACCGATAGCACGCTCATTATCAGCACGAACAGCAGCGAAGTTCCGGGCGTGCGGATGATCGTTTTTAAGCCGTTCTTTATCGACTGCATGGATGAAACCCCTTTCTTTATTAGTGAATAATGAATGATGAATAGTTGAGGTGGAAACGCCGACGGCGTTTCTAACATCCGCTTTGCGGGTGAAATCCACTTCGTGGGTGAAATCCGTTTTACGGATGAAATCCGCTTCGCGGGTGAAACCGCCTTACGGCGGTTGCGGTGGAAACGCCGCAGGCGTTTCTTCAATTTTACATTTGAAATCCCCTTGGGATTTCTTCCTCAACCTGCCGCAGGCAGATTTCGCTCGGCGCAGCCGACTTTCACTGCGCGCAAACGGCGCACATACTTCACATCTCCACCCTCAGATCATCGCTCCACAGCAGTATGCTCTCGGTCAGCCAATCGAAGGTGTCCGACATTCTGCTGTTGAACCTTATTATCTCATAGGCGGTTTTCCCAGTTACATTTGCGTTTTTGCGCTGATGAACGAGCGTGAAGTCCATATTCGATGCCGCCCATGGCATACCGTTCAGCTCCGTGACCGTGTAGGCGATATAGAAGCGCACCTTCTCCGCCCCGTCCGGCACGGAAAAGCCCGCGTAGATATTGCCGTCCGGACTGCTGCCCGCCTCCGTAAGCGTGAAGGATACCATCTCCGCATCCGCAGAAGCACTTACGGTGGGGTTTGAGAAAATGATCCTCGGCGATTCTATGCTGTTGAAGCCCGCGCTCAGCTTCTCGCCGCCGCGCTCATAGAGCAGCCTGCCTCGTGCCGAAGTATCCATGGCAAAGTCCTGCTGATGGTAGCTGCTGACGGGATGTATGCGCACGGCCTCGGTGCCGTGGAAACTTACCTCGGGGCTGTACTCGAAATAGTGGATGAAGGCGTAGCGCTTGAGAAGCTCCGTATCCGCCCTCGCGCCAATATCCACTGCGACGGTCGTAACGCGCAGATCGGCATTCATCATAAGCATTCCGAGCTTCACGTCGCCGTCGCCGGAAAGCGAAACCCCATCGACCACTATGGGAAGGCAGCTCTCCGTACTGTAGCTCCACCAGCTCACGCCGTCCGAATTAAAGCTTATGCTCGCGGCATCGCCGAGCACGTACTCCGATTTTGCATCGTTCGGGTTAACAAAATAGCGTATATTGCTTTCGTTTTCCGTCAACCTGTAGCACTTTGATTCGCTGCCAGCCCGCTGCGCACCCGCAAAGAGCATGGCTTCCGCATCCGAAAGATCGTTCACGGCGTATTCGGGAACGCCCAACTCGATAAGCCTTTGTTTTATCCCCGCCGCCTCGTCCGCTCTTTGCTGCTGCTCGGGGGTGAAGGTTTGACCCTCATTCGCTTGGAGGCTTGTCTCGCGCACACGGTATTTTCCAAGGCAGGAGAACGCAAACAGCACCGTGCAAACCGCCACCGCAGAACCCGCCAAAGAGAGTATCCACGCCGAAACGCGCGAACCACGGGTGCGAACGCTGTACCCCGCCTCATCGAAGCTGCTCGTCAGAAGATGCAGCGCAAGCAGTATCAGAAGGTACAGCGCCTGAGCGCCGAACATAAGGATGGGAAGCTCCATAAAGGCTTCGGTCGAAGCAAGCATGGAGCGCAGGGCGTACCATGCGGCAAGCGCGATCAGCTCGCCGCTCTTCGGCTCAAAGCCGATGCTCGAGCGGATATTGCGAAAGCCCGAATAAACGCCGAATATCTGCGCGAGCATCGAAAAAAAGCTCAGCGCACCGAGTATCCTCGCAAGAAACCTGCCCGTTTCGCCCTCGTGGAGCACCGAGAAGGTGAACACGAGTCCGAATATGAACAGCGCGGCGCGAAGGAAGCACAGCAGCCACGAAAAACCGAAGCCGCGATTCACTTTTTTCAGCGTGCGAAGCCCGAAGAACGAGAGCAGCAGCCCCGCGAAGGGGATCAGTATCCCAAGGAACGGGAAGCGCATGGCGTTTTTCGAATACTCGTTAAAGGCGAACTGCACTCCCTTTTCAAACAGCGGAAGCTGCAGCGCGCAAAGCGCAAGCCCCCAAACCGTAAGCAGGAAGGCGCGGCGCGTTGGCGAGATCCGCTTGACCGCCTTTTCGGGCGGCAGCTCCTCATCCGAAAACAGAATCTGCGCTATCTCCTCATCCGAAATGAGCGCATCCGCTTCGTTTTGCATCAGTATCGCGTTGTATTCATTCGTTTCGGTTATCATGCTTTATCTTATATCCTCCAGCTTTGCGGCCAACTTTTTCTTAATTCGATAGAGCCTTCCCTCAACGGCCCTTTCGGTCATTCCCAGCTCGGCGGCGATCTGGGCTGTGGACTGCATGTAATAGTATTTTCTATAGAAAAGCTCCCTGTCGCCGGGCATAAGCTTCTCAAGAGCCTTTATAAGCGCCTGCCTGCGCTCCTTTTTGATAAGAAGCTCCTCGGCGGAAGGCGCGGTGTCGGGTATGCTTTCCTCAAGCTCGCCGGCTTCCGCGCGTTTCCGTTTTCGCGCCCTATCAAGCGCGGCATTTCTCGCTATCGCGGTCAGCCACGCCTTGAATGAGCCCTTCTTTTCATCGAATGAATCTATCCGCTCCCATGCGCGCAGCGCGGCCTCCTGAACGCAGTCCTCCGCCTCCGCCTCGCCCGCTATCGGCTCGGCAACGTAGCGAATGAGGGGTGCGAAATACAGGAGCAGCGCATCCATGCCCCCCTCGTCATGCCGCCGCATCAGCTCGACGGTCTTTCTTTCGTTTTCGCTCAGCTTACGCGCCAAGGCCCCCTCCAATTGAACTGTTCTGACTATAATACGCCGCTTTCGGCAAAAACCCACGGTTTTCCCGCGAGCCGCCCTCGTCCTTGATCCCGCGCCATTGCAAAAGCGCAACGCCCGCGCCTTTTGCGCGAGCGTTTCACTCCATCGATTCCAAGCTGCCGATCATCCGCATAAATGCCGCTCTGTATGCGCCGTCGCAGTTCGGATGAACGCGCAGAAAATTCTGCCAATTCAGCATATTTTTCATATAAAGCTTATCCCTGAGAATGCCATCGGGCGGCTTTATGCCCAGCAGCACTCCGTATTCTATCAAACCCCTTATCGCAATAAAGCCTTCCGCGCGAGCCTCAATGCCCGGTATCTCGCGAACCTGCTTTTGCAGAGCTCGTATCGCCGCCGCGGAGCCGTCGTTTGGCGATTCGGGGGGATAGAGATTGAAAACGCTTGCGGCAAATTGAACCGTATCCTCCACCTTCGCGCAGTCCGTTTCATTGAGCATGCTCGAAAAACCCGGCAGCGAGAGATACCCTATCTGTTTTTCGATATCGCGTGAGGGTCTTGATATCCAATACTTTTTCGTTAGTCCGCGCCGCTTATCCTCTTGCGAAAACCTGTCCGCATCCCACTTCAGGCGCTGCACCGATCGCCCGTCGAAGCAATCGGCAAAGGCTTGCCTCAGCCTGTCTATGATAATATCCTTATGCCCCTGCTGCGGCATGAGCCTGCAAAGCGCGGTTTGCTGCGTGTTCGGCAGACGGTAGTAGGGCTTGCCTTCAACGGCAACCACAGGCGTTCCCTTCAGCATCTCTCCTGCCTTCAGAAGGATATCGTCCCCGCAGGTCTTACCCTGCACCGTGCATTTTTCGAGGATCAGTGCCTTATCGAATATCCGTTTATCCACGGCATTCGGTGGATAGAGCACCCCGCCCACGCCAATAGCGGTCAAAAGCATGGACGGCTCGCTCATCAGCGAAAAATCGAATATCCATTGATCTATCGGATAGGGCTCAAGCTTGCGATCGAGCGGCACCGCCGCTGTGGTGAGCGCCGCAACGGCATTGGGAAAGCGGGTATGCGCATCAAACAGCCTCTGCAATGAATCCGCATGGTAAAAGGTATCGTCATCCACGCTAACGATGATATCGTTCGGATATTCCTGCATGGCATAGAAGTATTTTTTATGTGAGCCGAGGTTATCGCACCAGCGCAGGGTGAAACGCCGCGCCGAGATATCCTCAAGCAGGGGCGCGGGAAGCTCTGCCTCCCCGTGCGGGAATTCCTCTTGCGCAAGCCAAAGAATTATCTCATCGGCGCGAAGCGTTTGCGCATAAAGGCTGTCAAGAACGCGCTTCACCGAATCGATCCTGCCCGGATATGAGGTTAAGGAAACGATTAGCTTGGGCATAAAATATTCCTTTCGTTTTTAAGCATGCTGTTTGCCGCAGTTCCTTCCGCGCACCTCGAAGATCGAATAATCGCCGCGCTCCGACCAATCCTCGTTCAGATACTTTACCATATATGCGTAAGCATCGTCAAACGAAGAAAAAAGCCCGTGTTCATTCAGCTTGTCGAAGTCCTCTTGAAACAGCGTGCCTTCGTCATCGCAGCCGTGCCATCTGCATATAAACATACAGTCGCATATTATGGAAAACGCGCCGCCGCAATCGACAGGATAGCTCACATCATACCCGAGAAACTCATAGTCCTCGGGATAGGGCTCGTCGCTCCCCACGCTTCTTGCGTGAATCAGCTCATACTCCTCCGCCGCTTCAAGCATACCTCGAAACAGCTCCGCATCGGCTTCCGATCGAAGCATGGCGCCAAGCTCGCCCGATTGCTCGTGCATACGCTCCAATAAAGCTCTTTCGCCGTCCGTCAAATCGCTTCTGATGCCGAGCGAGTATTCGCTCGCGCCCTCGCGATCCGTGCCGAGATAGACCTTGAACGGCTTTTTCCCGAAAGGCAGCGCGTAGATCTGCCTCGGGCATGAAAAGCGCGGCAGATTTTCCGCGTAAATCGGCTCATACTTTCTGAGAACGCAAAAGGTCGCGGGATAGCAATAATTTTGCTCGAAGATGCGCCCCGTCTCATTGCAGGTGTAAAGGGTTTTTTGCATTTATGACCTCCTTGGATCAATACCGCCACTTAATTATACCATACCGGCGATCAACGGACAATCCGGCGACAGATAATAAAAGGATCCGTGATAAGACCATGCTTATCACGGATCGTACTTCATATTCAAGCCACGTTTTGCGGCGAAGACCGCTTGAGTCGGAGCGGCGGAGGATCATTCCCCGGCGACGGTCAGAAGCGTGATGCCCTTATCCGACATATAGACCTGAAAATCGCCTCCGACAACAACGCTGCCGTCGTTTCGAGGCTTAGGGAAGAAGTAGACCTTCCACATTCCCGAAGCGGGATCGTGGGAAACGGTGTATGATTCGTCTGCTTGAAGCCGATACTCGTTTTGAGCGCGCTCCAGCGCTGCCGCAGCATCGGTTATCGGAGACTCCGCAACATTGGCAAAACCGTTCCAACGAACGCCGGGATCATTGCTGCCCTTATAGCATGCCTCAACCTCCGACCATGAAAACGCTTCGGGCGTTGCTTGGATCTGCGCTTCGGGCGTTGCCTTCGGCTCTTCATTTGCGCTGCAGGCGGCAAGAGTCAGTGCCAATACAAGCGCAAGCGTAATACATATCTTTTTCATTTTTTATCGATGATCTTCAGTCTATCGGCCTCATCGTGGGGAACAGTATAACGTCCCTTATGGAATCCGTTCCCGCGAGCATCATGCAGCAGCGGTCGATGCCGAAGCCGAGACCGCCGGTGGGGGGCATGCCGTACTCGAGCGCAAGCACGAAGTCCTCATCCATCATATCGGCTTCCTCATCGCCCTTGGCGCGCTTGGCGGCCTGCGCCTTGAAGCGCTCGTACTGATCAATCGGATCGTTCAGCTCGCTGAAGGCGTTGCCCATCTCGCAGGAGCAGACGAAGGCCTCATAGCGCTCGGTCAGATGCGGATCGGAAGGACTGCGCTTTGCAAGGGGGCTGACCTCAACGGGGTACATCGTGATAAAGGTGGGCTGGATGAGCTTTTCCTCGACCTTCTGATCGAAGGTCTCATAGAGCGCGTTGCCCCAGGTGTGATCCACGCCGTCCATATCCACGCCAACGCTCTTTGCAAGCGCAACAGCCGCATCCGCATCGCCCTCTATCGCCATAAAGTCCGCGCCGGTGTGCTCCTTGACGGCGTCCGCCATTGTGATACGCTTCCAGCCGGGGGTTAGGTCGATCTCGTGGCCGAGCCAGGTTGTCTTATAGGTTCCGAGAATTTCCTTTGCTGCGCCGGAGATTATGCCTTCGAGCACGTCCATCATGCCCTCAAGATTGGTGTACGCCTGATACAGCTCGCAGGTGGTGAACTCGGGATTGTGGCGCGTGTCCATGCCCTCGTTGCGGAAGATGCGGCCGACCTCGAAAACGCGGTCCATGCCGCCGACGATCAGGCGCTTTAAGTGCAGCTCGGTGGCGATGCGCATATACATATCGATATCAAGCGCATTGTGATGCGTGATGAACGGACGAGCCGTTGCGCCGCCTGCGACCGCGCTCAATACGGGGGTCTCGACCTCGAGGAAGCCGCGCTCCTCAAGATAGCGGCGAACGAACGAAACGAAGCGGCTCCTTATCTCGAAATTGCGCTTGGACTCGGGGTTCATGATAAGATCAACATACCTCTGGCGGTAGCGCAGCTCCTTATCGGTCAGCCCGTGGAACTTCTCGGGAAGGGGGCGGAGCGACTTTGAGAGCAGCTTCACGTTTGATGCGTGAACCGAGATCTCACCCGTCTTGGTGCGGAAAACGATGCCGGTTATGCCGAGGATATCGCCGATATCGTAGGTCTTGAAATCGGCATAGGGTTCTTCGCCGATATCATCTCTGCGAATATACGCCTGGATATCGCCCTTTGCATCGCGAATGCCCGCAAAGCTCGCCTTGCCCATGATGCGCTTTGCCATCATGCGACCCGCGATCATAACTTCCTTGCCCTCGAGCGCATCGAAATCCGCCTTGATATCGGCGCTGAATGCGTTTTGATCGAATCTGACTATCTCAAACGGGTTCTTGCCCGCCGCCTGAAGCGCACTGAGCTTATCCCTTCTGATCTGAAGCAGCTCATTGAGCTCCTTTTCGGTAACTTCAACATTCTGCACGGTGTTTTCCGTTCTGTTTTCTTCCATTTGGTATTCCTTTCTCGAATCGCGAATACAAACGCTTGTTTTTGAGAAATTCCGCAGGAATTTCATCAACAACTATTCATTATTCACTATTCATCATTCATTATTGATTTAATAACTAAATATGCCGCGGAACAAGCCCTTTGCCTGCACCGCGGCTTGCAAAAAGCTTTGTATTTTAATTCTGTTTGCGGATGCCGAGTATGCGAACTCGGGTGATGCCGCCGGGGGTCTCCACGGAAACGGTCTCGCCGACCTTGCGGCCGATAACGCCCGCGCCGATCGGAGAATCGTTTGAAATGCGTTTGGGCACGGCAAAATAATCCGCCTCCGCCTCGCCGACTATCTGGAATTCGTCCTCTTCCTTCTGATCCACGAAGCGAAGCGTAACGAGCGCGCCCATATTCACAACGTTGCCGCTTGATGCGCCTTCCTCGATTATGACCACGTTTTCGAGCATCGTCTGAAGCTCGGCTATTTCAAGTTCGTTATGCGCCTGCGCATCGAGCGCCGCATCGTATTCGGCGTTTTCGCTGAGGTCGCCAAACGAACGCGCCGTCGCGATTTCCTCAACTATCTCGGCTCTGCGAACGTCGATCAAATATTTAAGCTTCTCTTCGAGCGCCTGTTTGCCTGCTTTGGTAAGATGTACGGCTTCTGCCATGGATCGTATCCTCCTCTGAATAAGGGTAAGGGAAGGGCTTGTGCTCCGCAGATAAAGCATACGGAAAAATGCCCATACCAATTTAGTTTATTATACGGGTATAATGCGGATTTGTCAATAAATAAAAGCGGGTTTTTTGGCTTAAATCACATTATTCGCAGCATTTGATGAAAAAGAAAAAGAACCGTCCGAATACGGAACGGTTCGAGCGCAGTGCATGATAATGCCGAGCGTTATTTTCGGGAGGCTGATTTCGGCTTCGTCGGTCAAGCTCCTTTTCAGTCCGCATTTGTGAATGCCCGATCCGCCTTCGAAACTATCCTCCTGACGCCGGGGTCAACGTTGGAATAATACCAGCCGCTTCCGTACGGGGTAACGATCTTCACTGCGTGACCCATCGCCGTCAAGCTGAATTCTTTTCCGTCAGCGGTCGTCATAATGATCGTGGAAAACGCGCCGTCGCCGGGTTTCCTTCCGATCGAAGGTCCGCTTGTCCGCTGAAAGCAGCCGTGGGAGATATACTCGCGCAGCTCCTCAAACAGCTCTCCCAGTGCTATGACGGC
>CADBGC010000028.1 GCA_902794055.1 uncultured Eubacteriales bacterium
CGAGCGCAGCGGTGACCATGGCGCGGGTGTACTTGATCTTCATGCGGCTGCCAACGCCGTAGGGGCCGCCGGACCAGCCGGTGTTGATGAGGAACACGTTTGCGCCGTGCTCGTCGATCTTCTTGCCGAGCATCTCGGCATATACCGAGGGATGCATGGGAAGGAAGGGAGCGCCGAAGCAGGTGGAGAAGGTGGCCTGCGGCTCCTTGATGCCGCGCTCGGTGCCTGCGAGCTTGCTGGTGTAGCCGGAAACGAAGTGATACTTCGCCATATCCTTGGTCAGCTTCGCGATGGGGGGCAGAACGCCGAAAGCATCCGCGGTCAGGAAGATAACGGTCTTGGGGTTGCTGCCAACGCCGGGGATGACGCAGTTCGGAATGAACTCCACGGGGTACGCCACGCGGGTGTTCTCGGTGATGGATGCGTCGTTGAAATCGAGCTCACGGCTCTCCTCGTCCATAATGACGTTTTCAACGACAGCGCCGAAGCGGATCGCGTTCCAGATCTCGGGCTCGTTTTCCTTGGAGAGATTGATGCACTTTGCGTAGCAGCCGCCCTCGAAGTTGAAAACGCCGTTATCGCTCCAGCCGTGCTCGTCGTCACCGATGAGCCAGCGGTTGGGGTCGGCGGAGAGGGTTGTCTTGCCGGTGCCGGAGAGGCCGAAGAACAGCGCCGCATCGCCGTCGTTGCCGATATTGGCGGAGCAGTGCATCGGGAAAACGCCCTGCTGCGGCATTAGGTAGTTCATAACGGAGAACATGCCCTTCTTGATCTCGCCGGAATACTTGGAGCAGGCCACGGTAACGCGCTTTTTCTCGAAATCGAGGATGATGGCCGCCTCGGAATGCACGCCGTCCTTCTCGGGATCGCACTTGAAGCCGGGGGTGCAGAGCACGGTGAACTCGGGCTTGAAGGAGTCGAGCCTATCCTTCTCGATGCGAACGAAAGCCTGGGTCGCAAACAGCGCGCTCGCGGCGTTTTCGCAAACAACGCGGATGGGAAGCGCGTACTTGGGGTCGGCGCCAACGAAGCCGTCCACAACGAAGACCTCGCGATTCTGCATATAGGCGCACATCTTATTATAGATATTATCCGCCTTTTCGCGGCTGATGGGCACGTTTATCTTGCCCCAGTCGATCGTGTCGTGAACGGAGGGAACGTCCACAACGTAGCGGTCGTCGGGGGAACGGCCGGTGTATTTACCGGTTTTGATGACCAGCGCACCGGTCTTGCTGAGCTTGCCCTCGCCGCGGGCGACTGCGCGCTCGGTGAGCTCGGCGGGGGAAAGGTTGCGGTGGATCGCGGTGGGATCGTAGATACCCATTGCTTCAAGATACGCTTTCATTTTTCAATGCTCCTTTCAGCATTTGATTATGATATGTTATGCGAAGATTTTTCGCAGGTATCGCGTGATAATAAAATCATGCCCTTTCGGGCATGATCGCATACTACTTGCGTATAAACAGTATTCCGAGGGTTCTCGGTCCGCAGTGGCTTGCAACCGTGCAGCCTGCGGTGGTGGGAATGACCTCGTCGAAATAGCCGAAGTTCTTTACGAGTTCCACGGCTTCTTCAACTATTTCATTCGGCGTGTCGGTATAGGTAACGAAGATACGGTGCGGCCTGATATCGGTGCGCCCGTCGAGCTTGTCGTGGATATAGTTTTTAAGGCAGCGCTGCCAAGAGCCGCGGTATTTTTTGAAAACTCGCATGCCGCCATCCGCCACCTCGATGCCGGGGTGGAGCTGAAGTATGTTTGCGCCAAGCGCGGAAACCGCAGAGCAGCGGCCGCCCTTTACCATATAGTCGAGCCTGTCCAAAACAAAGCTGGTTTCGACCTTTGGAACTATCTCCTCATCGAGCTGTTTTTTTATCTCGGCACCGCTCATGCCCTTCTTCGCCATGTCCACGGCCTCGAGCACTACGTGCCCCACGCCGCTGGACAGATTCTTGGAGTCCACAACGAAAACGTTTTCAAAATCCTCGGCGGCAAGCACAGCGTTGCTGTTGGAGGAGGAAAAGCCCGAACTGATCGTGATGAAAACGAGCTCGGAGCCGTCCGCCGTCATCTCACGGAATATGCCCTTCAGTCTTTCCACGGCCGGAGCTGCCGTCTGGGGCAGCTTATTGCTCTTTGAACAGCGCTCGAGAAGCTTGCGCATGGTGATATCCACGCCGTCGAGATACTCTTCCTCGTCTATGCGCACGTAAAGCGGCACAACAGTTATTCCGTTTCGTTTATAAAGATCGGTCTCCTTCACTTCGTTCAGAAGATCCGCAGTGCTGTCACAGCATATTTTTACCATTCCTAAAACTACTCCCGATAGTTTTCATATTTTACCCTAATTCTACCACAGGCGCGGCAAGGTGTAAAGAAGAATGCTCGGCAATTTGCCCGCAAAAAACAAATATACAAAATCAAATTGGGGAAAGCCGTCGATTCTCTCCTCCCCCGCCGCTCTCAGCCCCGGCGCGCGCTCTCGATCAGCTTTTTCGCCTCACGAAGGCTCAGCCCGTTTTCGCGGGCTATGCGCGCAAGGTCCTCGTATTCCAGCTTTGATTTTTGCACGCCTAAGCCGAACGCGCTTTTAACGCGGATATCTCCGAGCGGAGTTGTGAGCGTTTCGACTTCACGCGAAAGCTCGTACCTCCTGCAAAAACTCTCGCGCACGCCGAGGGTGGATGTATGCTTCAGCATGGCTTCAACGATAACGGCGCGCATAGCGGGATCGCACAGTACGCAGATCATCACGCCCGGGCGGGATTTTTTCATGCCGATCGGGATATAGTACGCATCCTTCGCGCCGAGCTCAAGGAAGGCTTCGAGCGCAAAGCCTACCTCTTCCCCCGTCATATCGTCCACGGTGCAGCAAAGCTCGCAGATAATGCTCTCCACCTCGTCCGTTTCCTCGATGAAGGCGCGAACGCAGTTTGCCTTGGCAAAGTCCTTCCTGCCCATTCCGTAACCGATCCCGTCGACGTTCATCGGCTGAAGCGTTTTAAACTCCTCCGCAAACGTTCGTATCAGCGCCGCGCCCGTCGGGGTGCAGAGCTCGCCCTCGATCTCGCCCGCATAGATCGGAACACCCTTGAGGATATGCGCCGTTGCGGGCGCGGGAACGGGCAGTATGCCGTGCGCGCATTTTACGGAGCCGAAGCCGACGCACACGGGCGAAGCCGTGATCCTTTCCGGCGCAAGCATCTCGATGAGCAGGCATACGGCGGTTATATCCGCCACCGCATCCAGCGCGCCGACCTCGTGAAAATGTACAAGCTCCACGGGCTCGCCGTGCGCCTTGCTCTCTGCCTCCGCGATGAGTTTATAAACCCCGATAATATTCTCGCGGCAGGCTTCGGAAACGTTCAGATGCGAAACGATATGCTCGATATCCGCAAGGCCGCGATGCTCGTGGCGGTGGGCACGGTCATGGTCATGGTCATGGTCATGGTCGTGGTCATGGTCATGGTCGTGGTCATGGTCATGGTCGTGGTCATGGTCGTGGTCATGATCGTGATGATGATCGTGGCTGTGTTTGTGGTGATGATCGTGGTGATGCGCGTGATGGTGCGCATCCTCGGAGAGCTCCTCCGCGCCGTCTATCAAAACCTTGAAGCGGGTACCGTTAATGCCGCATTTCACGGAAGGCTCGACCGAAACCGAAACGCCCGGAAGGCCGAGCGAATTCATTTTTTCAATGAACGCCGCTTTTTGTTCGCCGTCAAGCAGCTCGTAAAGCGCCGCGGCAAGCATATCCCCCGCTGCGCCCATATTGAGTTCAAAATGCAGTTTTTTCATTTCATGCCTCCGAATACCTTGGTTCTTTTTTAGCTTTATACCACGAATGCGCCCGCTTGTCAATCAAAAAGAACGAAGGAGCCGGCGCTTGGCCGACTCCCTCGGTTTCGGGAAGATAGAGAATTATTATGAAGATGCTTTTATTGTTGATCCTCACCGCTCTCGCGTTCGGTTGAGCCGCGCTTTTTTCTGTTGCGCGCGTTCACGGTTATGATGGTGGCTGCGCAGGCTATCGCAACGAGCGCTGCCGCGCCGAGAACGAGCATTATCGTCTTTGCGGAGCTGCCCGAAGCGCCATCGTTCTTGGATACTTCAGCTTCAGTGGGAGCTGCAGTGGGAGCCGCCGTGTTCTCCACGCCGTTCGCTCCGCCATCGGGCGGCTCGGGCGGGTTGCCCCAACCGGAGCCTCCGGGAGACTGCGCCTCCGTTGCGGCCTGCGCTGTGGCGATCTCGGCTCCGTTCACAACGAGGGAGTAGGTCTCGCCCTTCGCAAGCTCGGGGCTGCTGAGCATAACGAAGCTTGCGCTTCTCTTTGCCGTAACCGAGTAAACCGTTTTTCCATTTGCATCCTTTATCGATACCTCATCGCCCTCTGCTATGTTCAGCATCGAGCCGTTATTCGGATCAAACGGAGGCTGCATTCCATTGCCGTTTGGATCGAACGGAGGCTGCATCATATTGCCGTTTTCATCGGTCGGCGGAGGCAATACATTACCGTTTTCATCCGTCGGCGGGGGCGGCGGCATACCGGGACCACCGGGACCTCCGGGACCACCGGGACCACCGGGAGCGCCGGGACCTCCGGGAGCGCCGGGACCTCCGGGACCACCGGGACCTCCGGGGCCTCCGGGACCACCGGGACCACCGGGACCTCCGGGTCCTCCGGGACCTCCGGGTCCTCCGGGGCCGGTCGAACCGAAGTAGACGTAGTTTTGCGAAACGCTCGAGGGCAGGCTGCCCATGCCGGGCATTCCGATGCCGAACACGGTGCCGCCCGAAAGGCTGATAACGCCGTCCGCATCGAACGGTGAATTATCGTGCCTTGTGCTCGAGTACACCTCAAGATCGGTGCCTGCAAAATTGATGCTGCCGTTGGAATCGATGCCGTCGCCGGTGGTGGTGTTGATAACCACCTTGCCGCCGTAGAAATTGCATGCGAAGCTGTAGTTTACAAGATCTCCGTTTGCAACGTTGATACCGTCATCGACGGAGTTGACGGTTATATTGCCGGAGTATACGTTCAGCGTTGCCGCCTCGATACCCTCTTTGCTCGAAATAATATTTATATTCGGTCCCGCGCCGCCCTCGGTGCCGATATTCAGGGTGTAGTCGGATTTTATCGCGTCGTCCGCGGCTTCGATCGTGATATTGCCGCTCTCCACGTTCAGCAGAGTGTCCGCTTTGAGCGCATCGTTGACGTTTGCCTTGATATCGAGCGTAAGCTCCCGCACCGTGAGGCTCGATTCGCCCTCCAGCTCGGTGCTCGCGCCGCCCTTGATGCCGTTCTTGCCGTTTGCGATGATATTGAGCGTTCCTTCGCCCGCGATCACGACGTTTGAGCCGTCCTTGCATTTGATGACCGCATTCTCGGCATCGAGATTGTCGGTATTGGACTCATTGTTATTCCGCTCTGTGTCGGACAGGGTGTTCACCGTGCCCGCCGAAGCGATGATCGTTACCTCGGTGGTCTTGCCGCAGAGTATCGGCGCGGTGGTCTTGCTTGCAAGAGTGATACCGTCGAGCACGAGCACAACGCCCGCCGTCTCCTTCTTGACCTTTACCGCGGCATCGGAGCTTTCGCCGCGCAGCACGTACGTGCCGGCCTGATCGATATTAACAAAGTTTGCTTCAACGGAACAGCCCGTGTATTTGCCCACGGTAAGCTCTATCCCGCTTTCGGAAAAGTCGATCACTGTTGCGCCGCTCATATCGACCTTAGCCTCAGTCTGAGCGCTTGCTTTTTGAAAGACAAACGGTACTGCCGCAATTGCGAGGGCGAGCATTACCGCAAGCGCTTTTTGAAAAAGTTTTGCTTTTTTCATCTTGTGTTCCTCCATTGATTTTTCTTATTTGAACGGCGGCCGTGCGCGTTTCCTCCGTCCATGCTCCATATTATACGAATAAAGCTTAAAAATTTTTTAAAATCGCAAATCTTTTTTAAGTTTGTTTTCAGCTTTTCAATTATACTTTATGGTATAATAAGATGCAAGGGCGCGCAAACCGCCCGCGAAAGGAAGAAAAATGCAGATCTTGGTCGTTGAGGATGAGCTTTCGCTTGCGAGGGCTATCAAAAAAATTCTTGAGCAGCACGGTTATTTTGTGGATGCCGTGCATGACGGCCTGTCCGGCATCGACTATGCCAAGGGCATGGAATACAATCTTATAATACTCGACGTTATGCTGCCCAAGCTCGACGGCTTCGAGGTGGTGCGAATTCTGAGGAAGGACGGGGTCAGCACGCCCATACTCATGCTTACTGCGCGCACCGCCACCGCCGATAAGGTGACGGGTCTCAACGACGGCGCGGACGACTACATGACCAAGCCCTTCGACACCGACGAGCTGCTTGCAAGGGTCGGAGCGCTGACGAGAAGGCGCGGCGAGGTGATGGTGAGCGAGGTCAAATACGCCGACCTCTCGCTCGACCTTAAATCGGCCACGCTCCGAAGCGAGACCGAATCCGTTCAGCTCAGCCACAAGGAGTTTGAGGTGCTGCGCACCTTCCTTTCCAACCCCACCATGACCGTGCCCACCGAAACGCTGATCAACAACGCATGGGGCATGGACTCCGAGGCCACGGACAACAACGTGGAGGTCTATATCTCCTTCATAAGAAAGAAGCTGAAATACCTTAAATCGAACGTTACCATCAAGAAGATCCAGAAGATCGGCTACCGTTTGGAGGTGGGTGAATGAACGAATACCGCCGCCGCTTCGTTGCCTTCACAATGGCGCTTATCGGCATAATACTGCTTATCCTTTTCGTTCTTCTCGGCATATACATGCACAGGCGCGTAAAAAAAGAGCTTGAAAACACGATGCGCCTTGTTATCGAGCCCTGGGGTGAACATTATTTGGGTCTGCGTCCCCCCGGCGGCCCCGATCACGGCCCAGACCCCAACGGAAAGCCCGGAGGTATGCCTCCTCCGCCCCCTCCGGACGAAGAGTTTGAGCAGCGCGAACCCAGGCACACGTTCCTCAATGCAGAGGGCGTTGAATTGGTGTTTTACGACATTGAAAACAACGAGCTCACGCTGCTGAACAGCGAGCTTGCCGACGATGCGGACAGGATCAATGCCGCAGTGAGCGAGATGATCGGTAAGAAGGAAGGCTACGGAACGCTGCGAAAGTACGGCCTTATCTACCGTTACGAGCGCATTAACTCATCGGTTTACAAGATCGCGCTTGCGGACACCTCGTTCATTCTTTCGCGAACGGCGAACAATGCGCTCAGCCTTCTTGGCGTGTTTGCGGCGGCAATGGTACTCTTCTATTTCGTCAGCCGCCGTCTTTCAAAGCTTGCGGCAAAGCCGATGGAGGAGGCTGTGGAGATGGAGCGGCAGTTCGTTGCCGATCTTTCGCACGATCTCAAGACCCCCGTTACGGTGGTGCTTGCAAACAACAGCATACTTCGCGCAAACTCGGATTCGACCGTATCGGAGCAGCTTCAATGGGTTGACAGCACCGATGCTGCGGCAAAGAACATGATGGGGCTTGTGAACAGCATGCTCGAGCTTTCCTCGCTTGAGGGTAAAAAGAAGATCAGGAAGCATCCCGTGGAGCTTTCTCAGGCTGCTGAAAAGTGCATACTCCAGCTCGAATCCCTCGCCTACGACAAGGGAATCGAGCTTGGATCCGATATTCCCGATGGCGTTACGGTGCTCGGAGAAACGTCACTTGTGGAGCAGATCATCAGCGGTCTTATCGACAACGCGATAAAATACGAGCCCGTGGGCGGCAGGGTGGAGATAACGCTAACAAGATCGCGCAAAAAGGCGCTTCTGACCGTCCACAACCGAGGCAGCTTCATCACGGAGAGCGATCTTGCGCATATCTTCGAGCGCTTTTATCGGGGCGACAAGGCGCGCACTGAGGGCGGACACGGGCTCGGGCTTCCGATAATGAAAAAACGCGCCGAGCTTATAGGCGCGGATATCGAGGTAAAGAGCAGCGAAAAGGACGGAACGAGCTTTACCGCGGTGTTTGAGATTGCGTAACGCGAAAAGGCTGACTTCAAAAAACTATCTTGCCGTCCTCGGCATGAGGATAACGAACGACCTTGTACTTAAATATCTTTTTCAGAATAAAACGATTGAACAGATAAAACACTATACCGGCTGCCGCAAGCGCAGTAATTAGAATCAATACCCTTGCATACCGGGCACATGTTACCGCATTCGGGAAGTATTCGAGCATGATGCTGTGCGCCTGCGCTTCGGCTGCTGTCGAAAAGTATCTTGTAAACATACCGCGAGTGATCCGCTCAGCCCATTCAATAGCGATGGATTCAAAAAAGGTTGCAATGATGAGAGCCGAAAGACACTGGAGCGCATAAGATCCGGAGCGTTTTCTTATGGTCGCTCCGCATTTTTTGCAGGTTTCAATCCGCTCTCTGTTTTCATCGAGCGTTTCCCAGAATATAGTTTTCGACTCATGCTTGCAGCAATCGCAGCGCTGAACAACGGAAAGGTAGCTCTCCTCAAGCGCACGCGTATCCACGGGCTCGCGCCCCTCGCCCTCGGCTATGCGCCTGCCGAGAAACAGCTCCTCCTGCTTGCAGCCGAGAACTACGGCAAGCTGCTGAAGATATTCTACCCTCGGCAGCGCAGCGCCCGTTTCCCATTTTGAAACCGCCTTGTTCGTTACGCCCAAAAGCTCGCCAAGCTCCTTCTGTGTCCATCCCTTTTGCTGGCGAAGCTCGCAGATAAAATTGCCTATCGCATACTTCTTGTCCAAACTATGCACCTCAAATCATAATTTCATAAAAACTATAGCATGAGCGCAGGTTCAAGTCAATAAAAGCACGGTCGAATTTCGGTAGAACTTGCTTTTTCGAGGGTTAAAACACTAAAAAAGCGAAACAGCGGGCTTATCTTCTC
Organism: uncultured Eubacteriales bacterium; assembly: GCA_902794055.1. GTDB lineage: Bacteria > Bacillota > Clostridia > Christensenellales > CAG-138 > PeH17. Next base: position 8,896 of record CADBGC010000028.1, read on the forward strand.
TCAAATATTCAAAAGCACCAGCGATGCTATTATCATAAGATACCCGATAAGCCTTCTGCCCTTGACACTTTCGCGGAAGATGAACATTCCCGCAAGACCGATAAGCACTATCGCGCCAACATTGTACACGGGATAGACGATAACCGCGGGCACGGACGAGAGCGAGAGTATGAGGAGCCGCGTTGCAAAATAGTTCGGAACGCCGATCGCCGCGCCGTAGATCAGGTCGTATTTATGCACGCCGCGCTTTTTAACAAGCGTTATCGCGGTGCTTATAAGGAACGCCGCGAAGAAGGTGAAGAACATATAATGGTTCTTGAACTGCGCAGAGCCGAGCTTTTCATAGATATTCGCAAGCGAATTCGTGAACCCGCCGATGATGAATAAAAGGATCAGAAGTGCCGCTGAAGAAAGCCCCTTGCGCTTTTTCTTCTCCGCATCCTTTTCAAAATAGATTATGATTATCGCGGCGGCGGCGATGATAAAGCCGATTATCTGCACCGCGCTCGGGCTTTCCCCGAAGAAGATTATAGCGATAAGCAGCGGTATTATCACGCCGAGCTTCATAAACACCGAGGCAAGCATAACGCCGTTTCGCGTTATATTGTACTTTAAAAACACGAAGCAAACGAGATACATCACGCCTGCGAACGCGCCGAGCAGCAGCGCAAATGGGAAGCCCTCGCCCGAGGTCGGCTTATCGCCCGAAAGCACAAAGAAAAGCGCGATGGCGCTGCAAACGAAATAATTTGCCATGAACATGGCGAAGCTGTTTTTAACTCTGCCCTCGCCATGGCGCATTATTATCGAAACGGCGGAGCTTGCGAGCACCGCAAGGATAAGGTAAAGCATATTTTCCTCAAAGCAGTTTGTTCATAGCGCAAAAAAACCGATCTTCGCGCCCGAAGAATGATACCACAAAGGCGCGAAGAATACAATAGCGGCGCGAAAAAAGCAAGGTTTTGCATGGCGCTTTGATTGACCGATCGAGCATAATAAAGTATAATATGGAAAAACAGGCCGCAAACGGCAAGGAGGCATATATGAAAAAGGTTCTTTTGATAAACGGAAGCCCGCATAAGGACGGCTGCACTGCGGAGGCGCTTTCGGAGATGATGCGCATTTTTGAAGCGGCAGGCATGGAGTGCGAGCTTGTGCAAATCGGAAGCAAGGCCGTCCGCGGCTGCATATCCTGCAATAAATGCGGCGAAACAGGCAAATGCGTTTTTAATGACGAGGTAAACGAGATCGCGCCGAAGCTTGAGCAAGCGGATGCTCTGGTTGTCGGCAGCCCCGTATACTTCGCTTCGCCGAACGGCACTCTCCTTTCCTTCCTCGACAGGCTCTTTTACAGCACGCATTTTTCAAAGCACATGAAGGTTGGAGCAAGCGTTGTGAGCGCAAGGCGCGGCGGCAACACCGCTTCGTTCGATGCGCTGAATAAGTATTTCACGATCAGCGGAATGCCGGTTGCTTCAAGCACCTACTGGAATATGGTGCACGGCTTCACCGCCGAGGACGTTCGCAAGGATAAGGAGGGGCTGCAAACGATGCGCAACCTTGCAAGAAACATCGTTTTTATGGTGAACGCGATCTCGGATGCTAAGGAAAAGTACGGCCTGCCCGAGGTGGAAAGGGGCAGCTTTACAAGCTTTCCGGATGGGAAGTAAAGGCTTTTTAGTGAATAGTGAATGATGAATAATGTGCAGCAAGCTTACCGTAACCCCATTGAATTAGGGCGAAGCTCGGCTTCATTATTATTTAAGCGCTGCCCTTTTTAGGGAACGGCGAAAATCATGATGTAACCGACATATTAAACAGCACCGGAATGTCGATTTCTCTTGCGTGAAGTACCTTCTTTTGCTATAATCAGTATACAGGCTCAGCTTGAGTTAACTCTTGAAAGGTAAGCGGTTATGATATCAGGTGCTATCGATAGGCATGATCTGCATATTGGCTCATGGTATACCGGCTACAGCGCGGGGTTCTGGCAGTTGATAGAAATAATCCCCAAATATGCTTCTTTCGATTATTCGGATGAGAATACAAAATGGAATAAAGGCGACTTGATCGGTCAATGGTGCATACTGAAAAAGGCTTTTACACCCAAAATGAAGAAAAGCCTTCGAGTTGAGTTTTCGGATTCGGCGTGGCTAAAGCCCGTTTCGGACGAAACCGCTTGCTTGATTGAAAAGCTTTTTCGGGATGATCCCGCATATAAAGCGAAGTTTGAACTGTACAGCAACACTCCCCCGCCTCTGATTACGAATCAATGGTTGACCTTGAGCGATTCTGAGGAAGCCGCGCTGCTTCGGAGGATCGGTCTGCTGCCCTCTCGGTTTACAATGGAGCAATTCGTTTCCTTCACGCATATACCGAAACATTGTTTTTGTAAGCCACCTGCATCACATCTTTTAAGCTTCTGCGGATACCCATGGGAGCTGACCGATGGTTTTGATGAGATTTATTTCAAAGCTGACGTCACACGCACGGATGGCTGATTACCCGGCCGATCACAGGCATTATTCTTAATAAAAAACAACGAGAGGAACCCGTATGAAATACAGCGTAAAAATGATCGTTCGGTACACGGTTGAAACCGGAGAGGTGTTTTTAGAAGAATCCATACTTATGCTTGAAGCCGCCTCATTCGATGACGCTTATTCGAAGGCGGAGAAATATGTCGAAGAAGATGGACTGTTTGAGTATGATAACTTGTTCGGGAAGAAAGTGCGCAAGCAAGTCATATCCTATGTCGATTGCTTCAGCGTGTATGATGATCCCGATGACGTTCTTGAAGTGTACTCAACTATCAGGCGTTCGAGTGAGCAGCTGCCGGAAGATGTGATCGTTTCCGTTTTGGAGAACTCGTGTACAAGATCCGAAATGCTCCCATTAAGACAATGGGCTGACCCGGATGACCCCGAGGAGATGGAGCTGATCGAGAGGGGCATTACCGCGAGCGATAGTAACCGCTGACCCGTTTATCAAGCTTGACAAGCATTGCAATGGACGGATCCAAACATAGGATACTGAAGATCGCAACTATTTCAATGCTTCCGTTCTGATGATCATGTCTGCTTTCGCAGTCCTGTCATAACCTGCTTGATCGTTATACTTTCGGAATGCGTTCCTGCACCGACTTGCCGTTCTTTCGGTCGATCTTTCAAAATAGCAACGCCTCATTTGTCCGCGAACAAATGAGGCGTTTTGATTTAAATATTTATCCGAACGGCGATGCCGCGCCGTCAGCTCCCGATGCTGAACGAATTTATCAATCCCATCGCGTAGCGCAGTATAGTAAGCGCATCCGCAACAGTTATATCGCCTTCGCCGGTGACATCGGCCCAGATCCGATCATCGCTCGGTATCAGGGAGAGGCCGAGCGCATGGCGAAGCACGAGCACCGCATCCGCAATATCCACTCTGCCGTTACGATCCACGTCGCCAAGCATCCCGTCCGGCGGAGGTGGCGAGGACGGATCGATGATTTTGAGCTTCACATAGCCGTTGCCCCATTGATTTGAAAGGTTTACGGGCGTAAGCACCACGTACCAGTAGCCGCTGCTCGTGGGTCGGATGTTCAGCGTTGGATACTCGCCCGTATGAACGCTGTACGCATAGGAAACAAGGTCGAAATTGCTGTTGTAAACCGAGATGAAAACCTCAACGTCGTGATCCTGCTGCCCTGCATACGCCTCGGTTTGGATGGTGTAGTCGCGCCCCGCCTGCGCATTGAAGCGGAAGCCCGTTGCATAAGAAAATGCCCAGCCGTTGTTGGCGTTCGGATTGTAGCCGGGGTTGTCGATCCTTTCGCCCAATCTCGGCTTGAACCTTCGAAGTATCACGGGCTCGCCGCCGTTGAGCGCGCCGATGCTCACCTGATTATTCACATAGGAAAGCTCATTGATATGAGTATAGTTTAGCTGGTTGACCTTGGTAAAGCTTGCGTTCGACACCACCGTCACGGTGCAGGTGGCTGTTCTGCCGTTCTGCGCCCTCGCGGTAATGGTGGTTGTGCCTGTGGAAGAAGCATATACGCAGCCCACGTTATCCACGGAGGCGACGTATGAGCTTGAGCTCGTCCATGTGATGCTGAACGGCGACTGCTCCACGCCATCGATATACGCATGTATCCGCACGCCGAAATAGCCGCTGAATACGGGAACGGTCAGCGACGTAGGATCAAGCGTAAGTGCGCCGTCCGCAGGCTCTGCGCTCGATTTAAGCGACAGTGCTTCCGATTTATAAGCCTGCGCAGAAGCAAGCGGAAGCGATGCGCAGGTGAACACAAGCGCAAGAACAAGACTCAGAAGTATCCTAAGGTTTCTTTTCATATTTGCCTCCCGTTTTTTCTTGATTTTACCACAGTATCACCTTGTGCGCAATCGTTTTTTGCCGATAAAGCGACCGTTTTTTCAAAATGCCGGCTTATTTTTGTGGAAGCATCTCTGTTGAATTATGCAAGGCGGAATGATATGATCCAAATCGGACGCATCAAGGATAATCATTGAATAAAGCCCGATCCATCCCCGGGGCGCGGTGGAAAGCATATTCAGATTTTCCCGTTTTTTTGATTGACACGTGCGCTCTGAAGATGGTAAAATCAACCCAAGGCGAAAGCCAAACCTGTCACGCGAGGAAACCGATGTCCGCCACCGCAATAATAAAAGAAAGCTCCCTTTTCGCATATACCCCCGTTGAGGACAGCTTCATACTCGAAAAGCTCTCCATTCTTTCCGGCGATGCCGTGAAGGTCTATCTTTATGCGCTCATGCTCTCGCATAAGGGCATCGGCTCTGCGGACGAGCTTCCGCTTGCGCTTGAAATGAGCGCGGAGCGGGTGGATGAAGCCTATTCGGAGCTTGAGCGGGAGGGTGCTTTGCGCATCATCTCGGGCGAAAACGGCGATTACGCGGTGCAGCTGATAAGGCTTTCGGGCGGCGAGACCGCACTCTCCGCTGCCGAGGCAAGGCGCTATTCCTCGCTTATAGAAAAGCTGCGCGGCGTGCTCGGAACGCGCAATTTCTCGGGTGCTGATCTGAGAAGGATCTACGACTGGATAGAGGTTTTCCGTTTCGAGGAGGATGCCGCGGTGGAGATAGTGCGCCATTGCATCGCCGTTAAGGGCGTGCGGGTGCATATAAACTATATGAATGCCGTGGCAAAGCGCCTTGCGGCGGACGAGCTGCATACGCTTGAAGAGGTTCGGCTCAATTTCGAGCGCGAGGCCAAGCTTTCAGGCGGCGCAGGAGCTGTTTTGAAGCATTGGAACAAGCGCAGAAGCCCCACCGAGGACGAGCTTGCGCTCTACGAAAAATGGACGGGCGAATGGGGCTTTGGCGAGGATGCCATAGCGATCGCCGCCTCATCAGCGGGCGCTCTCGGCAATCCGAGCTTCAAGCTGCTCGATTCCATCCTATCCGACTATCGCGAAATCGGCAGCGTGGATGCCGAGAAGCTCCGCGAGCTTAGCCGCGAGCACGATATGATCGAAGAGCTTATGCGCGAAGCACTGAATCGAGCGGGCGTAAAGAGCAAAACCGCGAATATGCGAAGCAAGTTTGCCCTCTGGGTGCGCGATTACCGCATGGAGCGCGAGCAGATACTCTACGCCGCCGAGCTTTCAAGCAAAAAGCATAATTCCTTCGCCTATATGAACACGCTTATAACCGATTGGCACGAGCGCGGCATAGCGAGCTTTGAGGCCGCGAAGGACGATTTTGAAAAACGCACCGCCGAGGCCGCCCGCCCCGAGAACGCGGCGAATGGCAAGCGCGTGAACCGCGCCCTCGGCTACAAGCAGCAGCATTATTCAAAGGAGCAGCTAAAGGCACTCGGAATAGATTTCGGAGAGGATATTTATACGGAAAATGAAGATTAGATCCGCCGCATTCAATCAGGCGCTCAAAAATGAGCTTAATGAAAGAAGGCTTCGCATCGCGCGGCTGAAAAAGGAGCGCGAAAACGAGGTCTATTCGCGCATACCCGAGCTTAAAGCGCTGGACGAGGAAACGAGGCGCTCCGCCTACGATATGGGCAGGCAGCTCATGGGCGCGGAGGACGCAAACGCGCTTTCCGCCGCCGTTCAAGCCGCGATAGCGGAAAAAAAGAGGGCGCACGACCGCCTGCTTCGCGAGCACGGCTATCCCGAAAACTATCTCGAGCCCGAGTATATCTGCCCCGAATGCCGCGACACGGGGCGCGTGGGCGGCGGGCTCTGCCGCTGCGTTACGGCGCTTGCGGTCAAAACGGCGTTTGCCGATTCCGGCATAGACCGCGAAAAACGCTTTGAGCGCTTCGATCTTGAGCTTCAAAAGGATCCGCGAAACCGCGCCGCAATGAAGAAAATTCTCGATCAGGCGATAGCCTACGCCGATTCCTTCCCCGAAAACGAGCGCTCGGACCTGTTGTATTTCGGTATGCCCGGCGTTGGCAAGACCTATCTTTTAAACTGTATCGGTGCGCGCGTGCTCGAGCGCGGCTATTCCGTGCTGAAGATCAATTCCTACGAGCTGATACAGCTCACGCTCGATAATCTGCGCGCGGAGCCCGAGGACAGGCCCGATTTCACCCTGCCGGAGCTGCTTATAATAGACGACCTCGGCACCGAACCGATGATACCGAATATCACCATTGAAACGCTGCTTTCGATAGTATGCCGCCGTCAGGACGCGGGCAAGCCCACGCTGTATGCCACAAATCTTTCGCTCACCTCGAGCGACCCGCGTGAGCAGACCATACAGGACTTTTACGGCGAGCGCCTCGCCTCAAGGCTCATGGCGCCAAGAAGCGTGAAACTTCAGGCGGTGCTGACCGAGAACGTTCGCTTCTCGATGTGATAAAGCGAATCGGAATAAGAAAATAATTTAAAAATGAATGAAAATACGGAAACGGCGAAGCAGGCGCTCCGCCGTTTCCGCATTTAGGAGGAAAAAACACTTCTCTTCGCTTTGTCTTACTCTCTTCCCCTTATCTCCCCAATACACAGTATGTTTATGCGTGCATTTTCGTGCATTGCATTACGCTCGTCCATCCTCGCTCGCAATTGCATTCAGCGCCGCATTCGCCCGTTCAAGCGCGCCTTCGATCATATTTATGCGCGCCTCGAATTCATAGACCTTGCCCGCAAGCAGGCTGAAATTCTGATTGAGGCAGTTTTCATTCGCCTTAACGTCCTCATCATGCTTCTGCGCATCCTCGTTCTTGGCGCGCTCCGAGGGCAGATAGATATAATAAAGCGCTCGCATATCCATAATCTTTACCTCATTCTATCAAACAAGCTCATTCCGTCCTTCGGCGAAGCCCCATCTCGAGCTCCGCGCCGCCCGTCAGCTCGAAAAAGCCGCCGTTCACGTTTGAAAAGGTCAGGCTCAGGCACCTGCCCTCGTTGAAAACGGGCAGCTCGGTCACTTCCCCGCCGCCGTCCTTTTTAAGCGGCGCATAATAGGCGCTTTTTTTGCCGTCCAGCTCGATCTCCACCTTTATGCCGTCCCCCCTGCCGCGAAGATAGAGCATCCTCGGGCTCTTTATCGCCGCCTTGTCGCCAAGGTCGGTATAGGGCGTTCGCCAGAATGCCTCGATCGGCTCCCCGTCGTAGCTCGTTGAATCGCCGAACTCATAGAGCATGCGCTTTCGGTTTATCATGATGAGCTTTCCGCCTATCGCGGCAAGCTCGCTGACCTCAAAGCCGTTTCTGCGCATATACTTGCGCTCCTCAAGGTCGTAGACCATCATCTCGTCGTCCATGCCGCTCGTATAGTTGAAATAGAGCCTGCTGCCAACTATCACGGCGCGGCATTTTGCAAGCTCCGCCCTCGCCATTATGCTTTTTATAAGGCGCATATCGGGGCAGGGGCGCACGGTCACGCCGTTGTAATAGTAGAGCCCGTCGCGGGTCACGAAATAAAGCATATCGCCGTAAACGGCTATCGAGGTATGCCTCGTCGTCGGCATATCCGCATCGATATGCTCTATGGTATAGTTCGATGGGCGGTCGCCGATCAGCCTGTAAAGGCTGTTCTTTTTGAAGATAAGAAGCTGGTTGGAAAGCGCCTTTATCGCCACTATCGGGTCGCCGCCTATCGAGCCCACCTCGGTATGCCCGCCCTCCACGGCGGGCGATGCCTCAACGTAACCCCA
>CADBGC010000029.1 GCA_902794055.1 uncultured Eubacteriales bacterium
AGCTCGCTCGCACCGAAATTGAGCAGTGCGATGCGCCCGAAGCGCTTATCCACCGCAATATAAAGGAAAACGCAGAGCGCGGGCAAAAGCAGCGCGTTCAGCTCGCAGAAGCGTTCGGCGAGCTTACCGAGCCACGGCGCATTATCGCGAACGCTTTGAAGCGAAAGCAGATATTCGCTGCCAAACACCTTGTTTGCCGCGCCTTCCCGCGCCGTGAGGAACGCATCCATCCTCTTTTCAAGGCTGTTTTCAAGGTTTTTGTAGAAGAACATATAGGTGTAAACATGGTATGAGCCATCCTCGAAGAGCTGCGGAAGCGGGTTCGGAAAATCCTCACGCGAAACGTCCGTAACGACCAGCGCACCCCTTTCGGGGTCGATATAGCAGCCGCAGAACCCCTCGGAGAAGCCTTCGCCGACAAGTGCGCCCTTGTTTAGCTCCTTCGCCGCGGGGGTGGAATCCGTTTTCCAATTCAGCGGGTTTATCGCCATGCCCTTCGTGCCCTCAGGAATGAAGATGGAATCCTTCACCGTTCCGTCCTCGCAGTCAAACATAACCACGCTACCGAAGTCGCTCTCGCCGCTCGCAAGCTTTATCTGCGGGTATTTACTTAGCTCGTCCGCACCGATCGAATAGCCGAGCGCGTAGACCGAAACAAGGTTTTCGCAAAGCGATCTTGCCTGTGCGCCTTCGCCGCCGTAAAATTCCTTCAATAGCTCGATGCACATCTGCGCACCCTGCGAAAAGCCCGCAAGCACGATCGGCCTGCCGTTGTTTTCATTGTCCAGATACCACCGAAACGCCGATTTAACGTCGAGCCATGCGTTTTCAAACGCCTGCTCGCGCTGCCCGTCCTCGAGCAGATAGCCGTTTATGGACATCTGGCGGTAGAACGGCGAATACACGCGCGCAACGCCCGAAAAGATGCCCTTTTCCTTGTTTAGCTCGTCCACAAACCGCTTTTTCAGCTTCTCGTTCAGATCGAGCGAGTTCGCGTAGCTGCGCGAATCCACCGTTGGGCAGATAAGGAACACGTCCGCGCGCTTTTCCTCGCCGCCATCGGCGAAGAGCGCCCAATTCTCCGCGCTTGAATAATCGAGCGCGGTCTCAAGCGCCTCCACAACCTCGAGCTGCTGCGCGGGCTCGGCAAGCGCCGCCCCGAAGAGCGCGAAGATGAGCGCGAACGCAAGCAGCGCAGCAAAAAGCTTTTTGATACTACTCATATTCATATTTCCTCCCGTTTCTAACGCCTCTCGGCGTTGGTTTATCGTTCTAAGCTCGTTTGGCGGCTCGTTTTTCAAGCCTTTTCTCCGCATATTTTCTTATATCGTCGTTTGAATCGTACAGGCATTCGCGGAGCATTTCATCACTCAGCAGCCTTCTTCTGCCCAGCTCGCGCACGATATTCTCGCGGCAGCTGGAGCAGCGGTCGTTTTCATAAAACCAATGCAGTATCCATGCCGGCACTTTGAAGCCCACATCGCGCTGATAATTCAAATTAAGCCCGATGCTGTGGATAATATCATCCCCATCCTTATCGGCAGAAGCCTCCGCAAGCAGCTTTTCGATCAGCCCCCTATCCCCATCCTCATAATTCATGATGAGCAGAGGAATGAGCTTATCCGCCTCCGCTTCAAGCGCGCTTAGCGCAAACGCCCTTACCTTCGGGCTGCGGATGATGCCGAGCGCATCCCACGCGGCATCCCGCAGCGGCTCATGCGCCGATTTCGCATCGTTTATTATCGGATCGGGCTCAAGCGGGAACTGTCGCCACCAAAATGCACGAAGCAGCTCCGTTCGCTTTTCCGCATCGGTTTCGTTTACATAATCTTCGGCGCGAAGGCGAAGGGCTTCGCTATCTGCATTTTTTGAAAACAGAAACGGGGATCGCTGCCTGCTCTGCTCGTTCTTTTCGGTGCTTCCCCCGTATAAAGCCTCTCTTTCCCTTTTTAGCCTTTCCAATTCCGCGAAGAAATGAGCGATATACTCATCCTGTTGTGCATATCCGCGCAGATCGGCGGCGCGCTTGCTGTCCGTAATGTGCCAATGGAGCTGTTCAAAATCCAGCGCATCATAAATGGGGTTTTCGCATATCAGCCGCCCTATATCGGAAAGTATGCGAAGCGTTTCCGCCTCGCCGTGGCAAAGGTCGATCGATAGGAATTCAAAATCATCCAGTTGATAAAAATAATTGTTGGGTCTGCGTTTCCTCGATCGAAGAAGCGAATACATTTACTCATACTCATCCCGGATCGCCTTTTCGGCTTCCTCGTCGCCGCCATCCGCCATGTAAATAAGCAGCTCCTCTATTTGACTCCGAAGCCAGCCCCATGTACTTTTCCGCCCAAGCGCGGCTATCAAAGCATCCCTGAATGGCGCGGCATCGGGATAGCAGGAAACCAGCTCATGCAAAAGCCAAGCTCTTGAGCCCTCGCATTGAGCATCGTATGCAAGCTGATGCGTGCAGCCCCACAGCACCTCGGCGCGGTATCGTTCGGGATCGTTTCGGCAGGCAAGTATGCACCGTCCAAGCCCGCAGAGCATTGCGCGTTTAAATTCTTTTTTGTTCATAGTCCTCTCATTTATCGGTTTGTTTTTCTTATAACATATTCAAACATCTCAATATCGCTCACGCCCATTCTTTCAAGCGTTTCCCGCGTTTTTTCCCTGTCCGACTCATCGTTGAAGCCCGGTATCAGCGGCACGCGCACGGTGAGCCTTTCCGCGCCCACGGCTTCGATCAGGTACTCAAGATTGCCGAGCGTTTCGCCGATCTCCCGCCCCGTATAGCGCAGGTAGATATCGGGATCGAGCGATTTGATATCTATGATGAACGCGTCGAAAACCCTTGCCGCGCGTACCGCGCTCTCCCTCGGCACGTTCAGACTGGTTTCGGCGGTCAGCTTCCAGTTCGGGCAGAGCGGGCGCAGCGCCTCGTAAAAATCAATATGAAGCAGCGCCTCGCCGCCGCCGAAGGTCAGCCCGCCGCCCGTTGCGCGGAAATACAGATCGTCTATCCGCACCTTCTCGATCAGCTCCCTTGGGGTGATGGGCTTCGGCGTTCGCGTAAGCAGCTCGCGGTTTATGCAGTAGGCGCACGAAAGCGGGCAGCCCGCACCCGCAACGAGCGTGGTAACGCCCTTGCCGTCGATAAAAAACCTGTGCCGCGCAAGGGCAAGCAGGGGGAAGGTCGGGCTTTCGGTTTCGCCGCTGTTAAAGCGTTCCGTATGTTTAAATTTACTTCCAAGCATTACCTTCTGCGGCGGAAAAGCGAGCGCAGCTTGTCAAAAAATCCCGCTTTCTTCGGTGAGGGAATATAGCCCTGCATATCGTTGAGCGGTTCGCGATCTGCGCCGCGCTCATCCTTGGGCGGGGCGACCTTTCCCATCAGCATTTCCCCGTCATCCTCCGGCGGGTATTCCACGGCAACCTCGCCCATAAGCGGCTCGGGAATATCGGTACCGTCCTTCGGTTCATGCCTTTTGCCCCTCGGCTCCTCCGGCGGCGGCATCACAAGCCCGCTCAGCGGCTCGGGAAACGGAGGCTTTTCGCCTATGCCTATCTCGGGAGCGGGCTTTTGCTTCGGCGGCTCGATCTTCGCCGTTCTGTCCACCCTTTCGCCCTGCGCTTCCTTTTCATCGAGCGCGCGCTCAAGCTCACGAAGCTCCGCCTCGCATTTCGGGCAGGTGCCGCTGCAATCGCCCTCGTAGCTGCATTCCTCAATTTCAAGCGGAATCCCGTTCTTTTCAGCTATATTTTTCCTTATTTCCTTTAAGGTTTTGCAGGTATCCTTGCCGCGCATTTATCCCCCTTTTGCGCCGAAGCAGCTTCAAAAAGCCCTTTGCGGCGCGGTTTTATACGCCTATTATAGCCTAAAATATATCGTTTTTCAAGCCGTTTTTCCACAATTTATCCACTCCCGTCCAAGTTATCCGCACCGAGAATTCCCCGCGCTTTTTCCCGTTTTGTTGAATAGCCGCAGCTCTTACAAGCGAGCGTGAAGCTTTATTTCAAATGCCGCAAAGTGCGTAAAAACGCGGCGTTGTGCGCTCATCCTTCGGCGGATATCCTCGCTTTTCTTCGCTCGTATACCGAACGCTCGCGCACAATGCTTCACAAAAACATGGCGCAAAACAAATATCGCCAAAAGATTCCGCCGCGTTCAACAGCTTACGACAAAACGAGCGCATTTTCGCTGTGGAAATGCGAAATTTGCGCTGTTACAATTATTTCAACCGAATACGGGGAAACACCAAGGAGGATGAAATTTTATGGCAGAATACCGAGTTTTGATAGCGGACGGAAACGCGCAGTTCAGAAGGCAGACCGCGGAATTTTTCCGCACGGATAAGGAGCTTATAAGGGTCGAGGAGGCGGCGGACGGGCAGATCGCGCTTGAAAAGCTGCGGGAGGAGCGGTTCGACGTTCTCATCACCGAGCTTGTTATGCCGAAGCTGGACGGGCTTGATCTTCTCGATCAGCTCCGCCAGGAGAGCGCGAGCCGCCCAAGCACCATCATCATGGTTTCGTATATGCGAAACGACAGCCTGCTTCAGCGCTCGTTTTCCAAGGGCGCAAGCTACGTTATGCTCAAGCCCGTTGAGCCGGAGTTTCTGCACCGCAGGATGAAGGATCTGCTTGAATCGGGCGGCGAATCGTCGGAGCGGGAGCTCTCCTTTGCCGCGCCGTCGGCTGCAAAGAGCCTTGATGAGAAGATAACCTCGGTTTTTCTGACCGTGGGCATACCCGCGCATATCAAGGGCTATCATTTCCTTAGGGAAGCCATCCGCATGGTCTACTACAATCCCGAGCTGATCAGCCGCATCACCAAGGAGCTCTACCCCGGCATAGCCAAAAGGTTCAACACCACGCCGAGCAAGGTGGAGCGCGCGATACGGCACGCCATAGAGGTGAGCTGGATGCGCGGCAAGATAGAGAATATGAACAAGCTCTTCGGCTTCAGCGTTTACGGCAAGAACGATAAGCCCACGAACGGGGAGTTTATCGCCCTCGTTGCGGACAAGCTGATAATCGAGGACGGACGGGGCGGCGAGATGCCCAAGGCGGCGGGAAGGTAGGGGAAATGATGCTCGCCTGTGGCTAATGATGCCGCTTCGCTAATGATGCTTGCCTGCGGCAAATGATGCGTGCCTTCGGAACATTGAGGGAGAAATCCCAAAGGGATTTCAAATGAAGCCGCTTTGCTAATGAAGGAATTGAGGTGGAACTCCCAAAGGGGTTTCTAATGAAATCAAAAGAAACGCCCACGGCGTTTCAACCTCAACTATTCACTATTCATTATTCATTATTCATTATTCACTCTCATGCCCTCCGCAGGAGCCCCCACGGCGAGTGGCGGCGAGTGGCCAATCGCGGGCAAGCGAACCCCCACGCAAGCCCGCTCGGCATAGGGCGCACCGATCTCCCCCTTCACGGTGCGCCCGATCTATTTTAATGAAGTCGCTGCGCTAATGAAGAAATGAAGCCACCTTCGGCTACTGAAGCAATTCCGCTGTTCCGCAGGAACGATTTAGCCGTGGCGGCCCAAAGGATCGCAGCTTCTCTCCCCCCCTCCGCGATTCTCCCTGCTGTGGAAAACCCGGCTTCGGCGCATCCGCATAAGGATACATAGCCTCAAAAGGCATCTTTTTGCGCCATACTTCGTTAAAAATGCTCGAAAGACCGCTCCGAGTATTTCTCCGCTTTTCGCCTCGTCTGACGCAAAAATCCGCTCTTTTGAGGCGCTGCGCGGTTTTCAGCCGAGAATTTGAGCAAAAGGAAGATACGGGAATACGCGAGGTATTCCCGTATCTTTTGTATTGATAAACAGAGTTTTATTCGGCTGAAAACCTATATCTCCTTATGCGGATACGCCGATCGGGGCTTTTTTTCTTTCACCCCGCTTTTCTTCCTCAAAACGCCGAATTTGCGAACTATTTCGCCACTTTATGCAAAAAAACGCCCAAAAGTCAACCCCGAAGCCCCACTTGAGCCCAAATATATTGCATTTTTCACTTTTTTTCAACAAAACTTATCAACACTCAAAAATGCACTTATAGCTTAAAAAAGTGGATAACCTTGTGGAATATGTGGATAACTTTTTCCTTGCCATGTGGAAAACTTTATTGAAAATGTGGATAACTCCACTTTTGCGCTCCTAAAAAATCGTAAACGGGGCGTTAATGCGCTGTAATTTTATTATCCTATTGCGCATACCCTTTAGCGATATTCCGCCATGCCTTTGGGCGTTTCCCCGTCCAGCCGGCGCGGCAAACCGAATGAAACAGCGAAGGAGAGAGTAAGGAGAGGTTATGGAACTTATTTGGAACGAAATAAACGCGGTTCGTCTTGCCGCAATGGGAAGCGAACAGACCGAGCTTGAGGGCACGCTGCCTCCGCCTCAGGGCAGGAGCGTTGCCGAGATACTGGACTACAGCGCCGAGGTGGGCGTGGATTCCTGCCGCGCCGAGGACGGAAAGCTGAGCATCGGCGGGCGCATCACCGCAAGGCTCATCGCCGTGGACGAGGCGGGCGACCGCTACGCCTTCACCTCGGAATCCTCGTTTTCGCACACCGTGGCGGACGGCGCGATTGAAGCGGGCATGAGCGCCTCGGTTTCCGCGCGGCTTGCGGAGCTTTCGGTGCGGCGGGCAACGGACGGGCGCATACTGCTGTCCGCCGCTGTGGATATGGATTATTCCGTCACCACCACTTCGCCGCTGCGGGTGCTTTCGGGCGTTGCGGGCGTTTCGGATATGGAAATAAAAACCGAAACGCTCGAGCACACGCGCAAGGTGGAGCTCGGCTCGAGCATGCTGCATCTTTCCGAGGAGCTTTCCGAGAGCGGTGCGGAAACGGTGCTTTCGCACGGCATCGTTTTAAGCGTTCGCGACACGGCGTTTGAAAACGGCGGCGTGACCGTTGGCGGCATCGCCGAGATAAGCATCATCGCCAAATCGAGCGAGAGCGAGCCCGTGCAGATAACGCGAAGCATCCCCTTCCGCGAGAACGTGGCGACCGACGGCTCCGCGGACGAGGTTTTCGCTTCCGCCGAGCTGCGCTCTTCAAGCGTTCGCGCACTCGGCACGGAGTTTTCGCTCATCTCGGTGGATGCGGATATAGAGCTGCGCGTATTCGCGCTTCGCAGGGGCAGGCTCACCCTGCCGCTCGACGCCTTCTCGCCAAGCATCAATTTTTCGTGCATCAAAAGGGATATCGAGCTCATATCCTGCCTTGGCGGCGCGGATTCGGCGCATACCGTTCGCGAGAATCTGACCGTTCCCGAGGGGCTTTCGGATATCTTCAGCGCGGTTTCGGCGCAGGCGCTGCCGATCCTGACGTCCAAGAGCGTGCATGGCGGCGAAGCGCGGTTTGAGGGCATACTTATGACTCGCCTGATCTATCGCGCCGCAAGCGGCAGGCTCTACGCTTTCAACGAGGACGTTCCCTTTTCCGTTCGCACGGGCGCGCCTTCGGATGCATCGGGCGCGGATATCCGCCTTGGCTGCACCGCATCCGTAACGGGCGGCAGCGCCAGAAGCGCCCAGATCACCTATAATATCGCCGTTTGCGCGGAGTTTTTCGGCACCTCTCGGATCGATACGGCGGTCGGCCTTGCGGAGAAGAGCGCGGATGAAGCGGGCGAGGGTATCCCCTCGGGGCTGATCGTGCATACCGCTGCCGAGGGCGACAGCGTTTTCGATATCGCCAAGCAATTCCGCATCCCCTCGGCGCGCATACTCGAGTTGAACCCGCAGCTCAAGGACGGCCTGCGCGGCGGGGATAAGGTGCTTTTGATCGTTTAAACCGAATGACCGACCGAAAGGCTCCGGGCGCAGCCCCGGGGTCTTTTTATGTTTTTACGCCCAACCGCATCCGCGCCCGCTGAAAAAAAACGAAAAAAATATAAAAAATATTCGTTTACCCCCTTGACAAAGCGCTCGCAGAGTGGTAATATTAGCCTTCCCGAAGGGCTTGCGCAGCAATAAAGCCAATATCGGGGCTTAAAAATCACCGCAAAGGAAATAAGGGCTTAAAGAAAAAATTTTGAAGCCGATCGGAGCAAGTATCAAATCAAACCCCGATCGTGAAGCAAGCACTGAGAACGAACCGAAGTAAACCGAATTAAGCACAGTAAAGCGCATTGACCCAAGAGTGAAATTGACAGATGCCAATTGAGCCCTGACACAGCCAACAATTCAATAATACAAGCGATGAGATGACGGCAGACCTTGTTTTGCTTATGCCGAAAACGCCTTTTGACCCGTGCCTTTGGGGCATCGGGACGGATCCCCATCGCTTTTCAAGCAGCACCTTGACAAATGAATAAGGAACCGTTTCGCCTATCCCAAGGCCTCCCCGGGGAAGCAAAGCCACGACCCGCTTAACGGCGGCGAGCGTGCCAAGGGTTCGGGATACGCGAAACAAAAGAATTTTGATCATAAAAAGAAAGTGAGGAAGCATTATGAAAAAAACCGAAAATCATGTAAACGGAAGAGGAATTTCCGAAGTCTTTTTATGTGACCTTATTCCCACCTCGCTGCTCGACGGGCACGACAGATGCGAGAAAATGGGGCAGCGGCTTGTCGGCGCCGCAGCGAGCCTGCCCGAAAACGCTTTCATCGGCCTGCGCTTCACTTACGGCGCGGATGGCGAAACGGTGCTTCACGCCTTCGCCTCCGAAAGCGCCGGTGTTTGCGCCGAGGACTACCCGTGGCTCTTCGAGGGCTGCGCCGAAATCAAAGCGGCCCCGGCGGAGCAGCCTCTGACGGAGCTGTTCCCGGAGCGCACCGAGCTGTATATGCTCCTTCCCTCGCAGGAGTACGACGGCAAAAACCCCTTCGGCAGCGAGAATCTGCCTTTTCACGACCTCGCCGCCGCGCTCAAGGAGTCGGGCGCGATACTTAACCTGAACTTCTTCTCAAACCTCGGCGCATCCGTCATCATCGCGCTCAAGGCCGAGATGCGCATGAAGCTCAAAGCCAGCCTCGCCCTCGCGCTGCCCGGCGTTCGCGCCGTCAAGGTCGGCGCCGAGGAAGCCAACGCCCGCCTTTGCGGTGAGCTTTCCGCAGAAAGCGCCGCGGGCTGCCTCAGCGGGCTTGCCCTCATGCGGATGAGCGACCTTCGCTTCAAAGCCTTGAAGGAGCAGGAAAAGCGGCTCGGTCTGCCGGGGAAAGACGACCCTTCCTTCGACCCGGACGATGACCTTGACTATTGGGCCTACGGCTTAGACGAGGTGCTCAACGATGCCGAGGCGGACAAGCCCCAAACCCCGCTTGCAAAGCTCGGTCTCGGCATTCGCTGCTTCAACAGCCTCATGCGCGCGGGCTATCTGAGCGTTGAAGCGGTGCTCGCCGCAAACAGGGATGAGCTTCGCAAAGTTCGCAATCTCGGCAGAGTATGCTATGAGGAGCTCATCAAGAAGCTTGATGAATGGAAGGCAAAGGAGAAGGCGCGTTTGCAGATGACCTCTCCCACGCACACGCTCGCGGAGCTCATCGGCCTTGGCGAAGTGAAGCGCCAGGTTCGCATGATAGAAGCCTATGCGCGCATGAAGCGCGATATGGAGAATAAGGGCATGAACAGCGCCTCGCTCGTGCTGAATATGCAGTTCATCGGCAATCCCGGCACCGCCAAAACCACCGTTGCGCGGATAATCGCGGGCATCTTCCACGAAGCGGGGCTGCTCAAGAGCCCCGTGCCCGTTGAGGTGGGCCGCTCGAAGCTCGTTGGGCAGTACGTCGGCGAGACCGCCCGCAACGTGAGCGCCGTTTTTGAGGAAGCGGACGGCAGGCTGCTCTTCATCGACGAAGCGTATTCGCTTGTGGACGACCGCCGCGGCCTCTACGGCGACGAGGCGATAAACACCATCGTGCAGGAGATGGAGAACCGCCGCGACCGCACCATCGTTATCTTCGCGGGCTACCCCGCCGAGATGGAGGGCTTCATTGAGAATAACCCCGGCCTGCGTTCGAGGGTGCCCTTCACCATCAGCTTCAAGGACTACTCCGCCGAGGAGCTTCTCGCCATCTGCGAGCTTGAGGCGAAGAGGCGCAGCTTCGCCGTTGCCGAGAGCGCGAAGGAACGCCTGCTCTCGATTTGCGCCAAGGCGGCTGCCTCACCCACGGCGGGCAACGGCAGATTCTGCCGCAACCTCGTTGAAAGCGCCATGCTGCGCTACGCCGAGACCCACTACGGCGCGGATGCTGAGGATACGGCGGACGGCGCGGAGGAAAGCGGCGAGTTCGAGCTCGAGGCGGCGCATTTTGAAACGCCCGAGCTTCTGCTTGAAGGCAGGAAATCCGATAAGAACAAAATCGGCTTCGCATCGTGAAAAGCCGAGCAGAAGCCGTGAACCGCAAAAGCCCCTTTGCCGCAAGGCAAGGGAGCTTTTTTATTTAGTGAATAATGAATGGTGAATAGTTATGGTTGAAACGCCGCCGGCGTTTCTTATCATCTCCACCTCATCCGTCTTCACGGGGCGCTGCCCCGCCTCAGCCACCTTCCCCTCAAGGGGAAGGCTTTTCGGCTTCGCCGAGCGTCAGAATTGCGCCCCGCCAAAAGGCTTCTCCTTGAGGAGAAGCTGGCAGCGAAGCTGACTGATGAGGTGGCACGAAAAATGCGCAGCGGAGCGAGCATTTTCGGATAATTGGTCGTATTGCGCTGTCGGGGCTTTGGCGTATAAACTGTTTGCGCATTTACTGATCTGATTCAAATCCCTAACGGGATTTGTGCAGGTTTCCACCTCATCCGTCTTCACGAGGCTCTGCCCCGCTCAGCCACCTTCTCCTCAAGGAGAAGGCTTTTGGGGTGCGTTTCTTCAAATTTGCATTTAAGATCCCCTTGGAGTTCCACCTCAATGCCTTCATCAGCAGAAGGCGGCTTCATTTCTTCATCAGCGAATCGGCTTCATTCGCCAAAGATGCCGTTCCCGCTCTGCCTATCCCTCTCAAAGCCGATATACCTCGTGCCTTGGAAGGTCAGCATACCGATATCGCCCTCGGCGAGCATTCCGAACTCGCGCCCGTCAACGTGCAGCTCCATCCTATCGCCGCTCTCCACCTCGAAAGTAACGTAATAGGTGGTGGAATGGCTCGTATGATGCATCGCGCCGCTGCCGGTATTGTGCATATGCGAAGAAACATTCGTGCGCTTTGAAACCACCGAAGCGGGCACAGTCAGGCGCGGGGAGCGGTTGTTTTTGCTCCATTGAGAGATGCCTTTCACCGCAAAGAATATGAACATTCCTATAACTGTTGCGAAGATAAGTGCACCAAACACGCCGAAAATTCCGAAATCACCTAAGCCAAAGCCCATATTAACCTCCGTAGATTCAGTCAATATGCGGGAGAGCGCGCCGCGGCGCCATTTCCCGCGAAACAGATTGTAACATAAGAAACATCGCCCGTCAATAAAAAACAGGCGATGTTTCCGAAATGACACGGGAAGGACATATTATTAAGAACGACCTTAAAGCAAAGACGTTTTACAGGACTTTACCGTAAAAAACTCGGTCAATCTTCCCACATATCATCCTTCTTGTGTTCTTTTTTTCTGGGGAGCGGGCAGATATCAAGCATAGCATCAGTGTCCTCTAAGCCCAACAGCTTGTTGCGAATGATCTTAATGTCAAAGGAAAGCCAGATAAAATACATAACGAATCTATACCCGAACCAAATGAGCAAGGGGACAACGATAAGGAATACTAAACCTGTCATGATACCGGTTGTGCTTGCTGCATTTGATGCATAATAGCTCGAGCTCTTCCCGCTTAGCTCAGCCGCAGAGGCGATCATTACGATGCCTACTATAATAGAAGCTATGATAAGAATGGTAGCAATAATTCCGGCAGCAAATTTTAGTGAATAAAGATTCTGATCTCCCTTTTCAAATCTCTCTCTCATACAGACCTCCGAATATGTTTTAATAGGTCAAATTTCAACCTTAGAGCATTATACAACTCAATTCATCCGTTTGTCAACTATTTTAATACTAATTTCAACCATAATAATATGTTTTTAGTATAAACTAAACCCATATGGAGGTATTATTATGGTCAACTTCGGAGAAAAACTGCGCGAGCTGCGTACCTCATTCGGCATGACACAAGCGGAGCTTGCTTCGCGGCTTCGAGTCACGAAATCGGTCGTCAGCTACTACGAGCTGCACGAGCGCACCCCCTCGCCGGACGTGCTGATAAAGCTTGCCGATATCTTCCACGTTTCCACCGACTACCTCCTCGGGATAGAGCAAAGGAAGATGATAGATGTTTCGGGGCTGAGCGAAGCCGATATAAAGCTTATACTCATGACGGTCGAATCCCTTAGAGAGAAAAATTCAAGCGGAACATAAAAAGAGCGGCGCACCGCTCTTTTTACAATTCATCTGTAATGCTCCGTTAAATCGCTCTCGCGCTCTGCCGCTCCAGCGTAACAATGAGCGCACCTTTAACGCTTCCCGATAATGTCACGAAGTCGGTGATAACACTCACCACGCGCCAGCCTTCGCGGGCCGCTTCGTTGATGCCGTTCTCCAGCTCCTTTACCTTCACTTGAATCACTTTATACTCAAACATTTTTTATTCCTCCTTGGGGGCGTTCTCCCCCGCCGTGGGCTCCGCATCGAGCACCGTTTCCACGGCGGCCTTCGCGTCGCCCTGCACGGTCAGATTGCGGTTCACCTTTGCGTCGTAGGTTTCGGCCTTCATAACGTCCACGAGGTCGAGGCCGGTAACTTCCTTCATGGTCTCGATGGTGCGGGCAAGCACGCTCGGCACGAAGCCGCCCATGCTGTCCACGCCGCTCTTGCCGTGGCCGCCGTCGATGATCGTGACCTTGTCGATGGACTCAAGGGGCTTGGCGATGGAAGCCGCCATTTCGGGCAGCGCCTTCACTATCATTTCCATCATAGCGGCCTTGCCGTACTTCTGCATGGCATCCGCCTTACGCTCAAGCGCCTCGGCCTCCGCGATGCCGCGAGCTTCGATGGCCTTTGCCTCGGCTTCGCCAACGGCGCGGATACCTGCCGCCTCCTGAGTTTTTGCAAACAGATCGGCTTCGGCCTGCACCTTGCGGGCTTCGGCTTCCTTCTCGCGCTCGAATTTCTCCGCTTCTGCGCGGCGCTGACGCTCGAAGAGCTCGGCTTCCGCCTTCTGCTGACGGGCGAACTTCTCCGCCTCCGCCTTCTTTTTGATCTCGGCCTCAAGCGTTTGCTCGGTCACCTCAACGTCCTTGCGCTTCAGCTCGATCTCGCGCTCCTGGCGGGCGATATTCGCGTTCGCGGAAGCCACCTCGATGCTCTTGCGCTGCTCCTGCTGCTGAATTTCATAAGCGGCATCGGCCTCGGCCTGCTTGATATCGCTTGCCCTCTTGAGCTCGGCTTCCCTTATGCGAAGCTCGTTCTGGCGGGAAGCGATCTCGGTCTGCGCCGCAACCTGCGCCTCGTTTGCAACGCGCTTTGCCTCGGCTTCGGCGATCGCCACGTCGCGCTCGGCCTGCGCCTTCGCGATGGAAGCATCCTTCTGGATCTGGCTCATATTATCCTGACCGAGCGCCACGATAAGGCCCTTTTCGTCCTCGATCTTCTGGATGTTGCAGGAGATGATCTCCACGCCCAGCGCGTTCATATCGGTCTGCGCCTTCTCCTGCACCTCGTCGCCGAATTTCTTTCGATCGGTGTTCAGCTCCTTGAGCTTAACGGTGCCGATGATCTCGCGCATATTACCCTGAAGCGAGTCGGTCAGCGCCTCGGCGATCGCGGCCTCGGACATATTGAGGAAGTTTTTCATAGCGATCTTGATGCCCTCGGGATCGGTCTTGAGGCGCACCTTGGCGACCGCATCGATATCCACGCCGATGAAGTCGAGCGTGGGCACATAGCCGTTGGTCTTGATATCGATGCTGATCTGCTTTAGAACCAGCGTATCCTTCCTCTCAAGGAATGGCAGCTTGATGCCGGAGCGACCGATCAAGATCTTCGGATTCTTCTTAACGCCCGAGATGATGTATGCCTTGTCCGGCGGCGCTTTAACGTAGCCGCTGACGAGAATTGAAACAACGCCGACAGCCGCAGCTGCGCTCGCGCCATACATAAGAATGTTGTTCATAGTTTTCTCTCCTTGTTCTGAATGGTTTAACACAAGAGTTTTGCGCACACTCATTATGTTTATGCGTATATCTTACAGCAAATACCGCGCTTTTTCGAGGGAAGCCGATCGGAGAAAGCCGAGCTTATTTCCGCATTTGGTGCGAAATAAGGTGCGCTAATTCGCGCCCGCTTCTTTAAAAATGCGCGCGCATGGTGTATAATCTACTTATAATAATATGAAGTCGGAGGATAAAATGGGCAAGCGTTCCACGAAGGAGAATAAGAATATTTATCAGATAAGCCGCGAAGCGGCGGGGCTTTCGCGCGAAGCGGCGGAGGAGCTGCTCAGCTTCGTTTCGGCGGATCGCATAGAGCGCATCGAGAGCGGCAGAAGCATGCCGCATCCGGACGAAGTGCTTGCGATGGAGCAGGGGTATAAGAACCCCGAGCTTTCCAATTATTACTGCACAAACGAATGTCCGATAGGCAAAAAATACGTTCCAAGGGCGAAGCTCAAGCCCCTGCCACAGCTCACGATCGAGCTTTTGGCTGCGCTGCACGATATGGAGGACGAGGAGCGCAATATCATCGATATTGCCCGCGACGGCAGGGTGAACGCCTTTGAGCGCGAGCAGTTCGATGCGATACTTGAAAAGCTTGTGGCGCTCGACCGCACGATATCGGATATGCGGATATGGATCGAGCACGCGCTCTCGAGCGGAAAGATGGATGAAGCGGAGTGATAATCCATAGATATGACGAGATCGACCCCGCAGAGCGGCGCGAAGACGGATGAGGTGGCACGAAAAATGCGCAGCGAAGCGAGCATTTTCGGATCGCCTGTGATAAAACCATGGCTGTTTTAATGAGATGACTCTTTGTCTCACTTCGATAAATTTCGGAATCCCGCAGGGATTCCTACCTCAATTCGCGCGGCGAATTTACTTGCGAAGCAAATTTCATCTGCCGTAGGCAGATTTCACTCGGCAAAGCCGAATTTCACCCACTCGCCGTGGAGGCTCCTGCTGAGGCTCCTCGCCGGAGGGGCATTTTAGAGAAAAACACTTCGACTTGCTCCGTGTTTTTCTCTCCAAAATCGGAATCCCGCAGGGATTCCTACCTCAATTTCTTCATTAGCCGCAGGCGACTTCATTTTGCTTCATTAGCCGCAGGCGGCTTCATTTCCACTCCCCCCAAAATACAAAATGCCGCCCCAACTGGCGGCATTTATATTACATATCTGCTTTATCTTACTCCCCGCGTTTCCTCAGCGCATTTGCCACGGCGATAACAACGCCGAACCCAACGCCGGCAACGGGCCATATTATCCAGCTTCGGTGCCAGCGCCCCGTTATGAAGCTGTATGCAAGGAAGATAGCGGTAACGGAGCACCAATAGATGCTTGAAAGCGTGTCGTTTTTCTTATCTTCGGCCTTCTTTTGGCGTGTATAATCGCCGTCCTCAAGCAAAATTTGGAAGCTGCCCCAAACGATCGAGGCGCGAACGATCAGGTAAACGCCAAGGGCAACGAGAATCAGCAAGCAGGCGACGGCAACGGCATAGGGGAATTCGTTTGCCGACTTATCCTCGCCGCCAAAGAAAAACATAGCGATGAAAAGCGGCAGCGCGGCTACAACGCAAAGCACAACGCCGAGCGCGATATGCGTGTTGAAGCTATGGCGAAACTTTTCGCGGCGGTCGCGCACAATGCCGTCCACGCCGTAACTCGTTTCGATACTCTCCTTTGAAAGATACTCGAATTTCGAAGCGCGAAGACCATGAATGACAAACAGAGCTACCGCGCCGCCAACCAGTAAAAACAGCGCCGCAAGACCGATCCCTGTTACCTGCTGCTCGGAGAGCGCGATCGAGCCTCGCTCCTGCGCCGAAGAAAGCACGATCAGCAGTATCGGCGATAGTATGCACATCATAACGCCAAAAGCGATCTTAACGGCAGAGTTCTCGCGCTGCGCCATGAAAGCGGAAGCTTCCTCCATTGAAACGGAGCGAACGCTGCCGTCGAAGTCGGTTTCTTGGAGTTCGGTGGAAACGGCATTTGAAAGCTCGAGATCATCCTTCAGCAGCAGATCGGTTGAAACGCCGAATATCTCGGAGAGCTTCAATATCCTGTTCATATCGGGCACCGCCTGTGCGCTCTCCCATTTTGAAACAGCCTGCCTGCTGACGCCGAGCTTTTCGGCAAGCTCCTCCTGCGACCAGCCGTTCTTCTTCCTAAGTTCGATTATTTTGTCCGCCAAAATCATAGCGATCCTCCTTTCGGTTTTAGCACCGATATTCTTCACGGAACATCGTCCGTTGGCATGATTTTACAAAAAACAGCGGTTGCGCACCACCAAGTTTGGCTTGAAATTACGCAACCGACGGGTGCAAACACTATTTTACCATAGATTTTTGCCAATAAACAGCAGTTTACCCGATAAAACGGAATCCCTGAGGGCTTTCCACCGCCGCAATTCCTCAATTAGCCGAAGGCGGCTTAATCTCCTCGCAGGAGGGGCGTTTTTCGGGAAATGAAGGAATGATGTACGGCTTCGCCTAATGATGTATGCGCTTATGCGCAAATGATGTATTCCACCACTCGCCGTGGAGGCTCTTTCGCAGAAAATG
>CADBGC010000030.1 GCA_902794055.1 uncultured Eubacteriales bacterium
TGCAGCTCGTCCTTTCTCCGCAGTAGGCAAGCCGTCCTCGCGGACACACCTCGGGCGGAGGCTCGAAGCAGTGAACGATAACGAAGCCGCTCGCTCGCGGCTCAAAGTTCGGAATGCGTGTCATGAGCCGCTCAAGGGCTCTCAATCTCGGTGTTTCGGTGAATAGCATTGTGTTTATCTCCTTTCGCTTGAAATGAAAATAGCCGACCGTTTTTTCAACGATCGGCGAGATGGGGGAATAAAAAAAGCAGACTTTTTTTGCTTAGTCTGCCATGAATTGCTCGATATTCGGTTTTCACATGGGTTCAAGTCCTGTCAAAGGGCAAAAATACCCATTTTACATCTATGGATCTGTACAGTGATTTACAGGCGTTTTGGGTGCAAAAAAGCCCGATTTTATCGGGCTTTTTTTGCTCTATATCTTTTTCGTATAGATAATATGGCGCGCCCGGCAGGATTTGAACCTGCGACCTACCGGTTCGTAGCCGGGCACTCTATCCGCTGAGCTACGGGCGCATCCACTATTCAAAGTGCCTTGCTATTTTAGCGCAGAGAACGAATTTTGTCAAGTCTTTTTTGATATATTAGTTTTGATTTCTAAATTGCAACTTTAATCGGTAAATTTTCAAAAGTAAATACTGACACTTTTTCCTTTTCATGGTTAATGCAACTTCTTCTCAAGGTAAATTGCACTGTTGCATTTACTTTGAGAATTTACCCAATTGAGATGACACGATCCATGCGCCGCAAAAGCTTGCAAATCCTTCGAATTTATGATAGAATAATAAGCTATAAGACTATTGTCCAAAAAGGAGTTGGTATTTTAGTGGACGACAGTAGTATATGGCGATGCCTGTCCGCGCAGATCGGCGCTGTTGCCGAGAATGCACAAAGCGGACTCAATTTCGGAACTATCGCTGTTTACCTGATTCTTATTGTGCTCCTCATCTTAGGCGGCGCGTACTTCGCTTCGAGCGAAACGGCGCTTGCTTCGGTGAACAAAATGCGTATGAAATCATACGCGGAGGACGGCAATAAGAAAGCGCAGTATGTTATGTACATACTGAACAATTTCGATAAAGCACTTTCGACCATCCTCATCGGAAACAACGTGATGCATATCGCCTGCGCTGCGATAGCGACACTGCTAACGCGCCAGTTCTTCAAGGGAAGCAGTTTCCTTGATGTTGCGCTCGTGATATCCACCGTGCTGGTTACGATGGTGGTGTTTTTTGCTGCCGAAATGCTGCCCAAGTACCGCGCAAAGGCGGCGAGCGAGAGCTATGCTCTGCGCATCGGCAAATCGCTTTACGTTCTTATGAAGATACTTACGCCTTTATCGGCAGTGTTCACGTGGATAAGCTCGGGCATACAGAAGCTCTTTTTCAAAAGAAGCTCCGCGGAGCCGAGCGTAACGGAGGAGGATCTTACCGACCTAATCGAAAGCTTCAAGGATGAGCGCGAGGAGGACGAGGAGACCGAGACCGAGACCGCGAGGCTGATGGTCAGCGCGCTGCATTTCGGCGCGCGCACCGCCCGCGATTCGATGACGGCCTGGGAAAACGTTGAAACGCTCGATACCTCAATGGAGCTTTCCGAGATCTATTCGCGCGTTCAGCAAACGAACCATTCCCGCTTTCCGATGCTCAACTCAAAGGGCAAGGTCATGGGCGTTATGAATATCCGATCCTTCCTCAAGGCGTATCTTAAGAGCGGGGAGGACACCGAGCTTATCGAGCTTATCGATACGCCGCTGTTCGTTCGCCCCGATATGCCCGTGGACGAGCTGCTTTCGGAGATGAGCCACAGCAAGATCCATCTTGCCTTCGTTTCCGAGCAGGGCAGAGTGGAGGGCATAATAACCGTTGAGGATATCCTTGAAGAGCTTGTTGGCGAGATCTTCGACGAGGAGGATGCCGAGGAAAGCGGGCAGGATGCTTCACCGCTCAAGAAGGAGATTCTTAAAACGGGAGGCGCAGCGCTATGACATGGCTTATCTACGTGATCGCGCTCATCGTGCTCGTTTGCTTCTCCGCGTTCTTCTCGGGCAGCGAGATAGCGTATTCATCGGCAAATCCGCTTCGATTAAAGCGAATCTTCAACGATACAAAGAACCAAAATGCGCGCCGCGCGCTATACATAACGGATAATTACGACAGGGCGCTTTCAAGCATCCTTATCGGAAACAACCTTGTGAACCTCGCCTCATCGACCCTTGCAACGCAGCTTTTCATAATGCTGCTTGCGGATAGGGGTATAGTGGGCGAAAACACCGCTGCAGCCATTTCCACCGCCGCGATAACGGTTTTCGTGCTTATTTTCGGAGAAACCGTGCCCAAGCTTTCGGCGAAGGGCGATCCCGAGCGCTTCTCGATGAAGGTCTCGCGCCCGCTGCGCGGCATTATGATAATCTTTTCGCCCATAGTTTGGCTCGTTATGAAGCTCATCGGCAGCATCAGCAAGCATTGGAAAACCGAGGAGGACGACGATGCCGTTACCGAGGACGACCTTTCCGAGATAATCGACACGGTCGAGGACGAGGGCGTTATAGATGAAGAAACGAGCGAGCTTTTGCAGTCCGCGCTCGATTTCCCCGATATCTGCGCATACGAGATAATCACGCCGCGCGTGGATATGGTGGCGATAGATATCGAGGACAGCCGCGAGGAGATAATGGAGGTTATCGAAAGCTCCGTTTATTCAAGGCTTCCCGTTTATGAGGACAGCATCGACAATATAATCGGCGTTCTGCACCTCAACCAGTTCCTAAAAGCGATGGCGGCGGGGGAGGAGTTCGACATAAGAAGCAAGCTTCTGCCGGTCGTTTTCCTTCATAAAACCACGATACTGCCGCAGGCGCTGCGCGAGCTTCGCGAAAAGAAACTGCACCTTGCGATAGTTACCGATGAATACGGCGGCACGATGGGCCTTATCACCATGGAGGATATCCTCGAGCAGCTCGTTGGCGATATCTGGGATGAAACGGACGAGATAGAGGACGAGATGGTGGAGCTTGCGCCCGACCTTTTCGAGGTGGACGGCAGCATGCGCATCTACGACTTCCTTGAGGAGTTCGAGATAGACGACAGGGATTTTGACGATGATAACGCCACCGTTGGCGGCTTTGCGATAGAGCAGCTCGGCGGCTATCCCGCAAGGGGCGAAAGCTTCGATTTCGAGCACCTGACGATAACCGTTAAGCAGCTTCAGAATCTGCGCGTAACAAGAGTATTGGTAAAAGTAAATCCCAAGCCCGAGCCCGAGGACGATGATGAGATCGACTGGGAAGGAAAGGGTGATGAGCTAAATTCGCCTGCGGCGAGCTAAATTGTGCTTCGCACAGCTAAATTCGCTTCGCGAGCTAAATTCCGCTGCGCGGAGCTCATCAGCTGAAAACCGCAGGTTTTCAATTTAGCTGGTTCGACAGAACCAATTTAGCTTGCCCGAAAGGGCAAATTTAGCTATCCCGAAGGGATAATTTAGCTATATTAGAGGTGTTTGTTTGCAATGTCTGAAAGTATCATGCTTGAGAAGTCGAAAGATTTCGCGGTTGAAATAGTTAAGCTCTGTAAAGAGATTAAGGAAAAGAAGCGCGAAACCGTTATGACCAATCAACTGCTTCGCTCGGGTACGTCCGTTGGCGCAAATATTCACGAATCGAAATATGCGCACGGAACGGCCGATTTCATTGCAAAAATGCAGATCGCTCTTAAGGAGTGCTATGAATCGGAGTATTGGCTTGAACTGCTGTTCAGAACTGAGTATCTGAGCGCAGAAAGGTATGAGATGATAAAAAACCTTTGCGGTTCAATACGCAGGATGTTGGTTTCGTCAATAAATACTTCAAAAGCCAACAAATAAAAGGGATGAATTAAACAGACAATGCCGTGAAAAGATTTTGGCTTTTCACGGCATTTTGTTGATAAAACGGCTTGTGGTAAGACGCTAAACTTTTATCACGGCACTATCGGCCTGAAATCAAACCCCGCATCTATCTTCATAAGAAACTCCGCGATAAGCTCGATGCAGCCCTCGAGGTCGTGCCAATCGGCGATTTCGACCGAGGAGTGCATATAGCGAAGCGGTATGCTCACAAGCGCCATCGGAACGCCCCTCCCTGTCTCGAGCAGGGTGTCGCCGTCCGTATAGGTGCGCGCACCCGCGACCTCGTACTGAAGCTCGATGCCCTTTTCCTTCGCGACCTGCTCCAAAAGCACGTTCATATTCTTATTGACCATGCCGCTGTGGCAAAGCACGGGGCCGCCGCCGAGCTTTATATCGCCCGAATCCTCCGCGCCGCGCTCGGGGCTGTCGCTCGCCCAGGTAACGTCCACGATTATCGCGCAGGTCGGCTCGATATTGCTTCCCGCAAAAAACGCGCCGCGCCCCGAGGTCTCCTCGCCAACGCTCGTATTGGCGTAGATGCCGCATTTTGCGCCCTTTTCGGCCGCCCTTCTCGCCGCCTCGAGGATAACGAACGCGCCGGTCTTATCGTCCAAAGCCCTTGAAGAGATGCGGCCGTTCAGAAGCTCGCGCCTGCCGCAGTCCGCACAAACGGGATCGCCAACGGAAACAACCGCTTCGGCCTCCTCGCGGGTGTTCGCGCCGATGTCGATCATCAGATCGGAAGCATCGACCTTATCCTTTTTAAGCAGGTTCTCGGTGATAATGCCAACGCCCGCGACCTTTTCGCGGATGGTCTTGCCGTTTTCCTTGCGCTCATGGATTATCTGCATCGGCGAACCGACGTACAGCCCCGCCTTAACGCCGCCCGCGCGCTGAACGCGGATCAGCCCGTCGCCCGTGATATGGGTAACGCGGAAACCGATCTCATCGATATGCCCGCAGAGAAGAACGCGGCAGGGTGCATCGGGATTGACTATCGAAACGGCGTTGCCAACTGCATCCGTAAGCTGCTTTTCGGCGAAATCCTTGGCGTAGTCGAGCGCGATGCGCTGATTGGCCTCCTCGCAGCCGCTGACGGAAACGGTGTCCAGAAAATCGTATAAAAGCTTCTTGTTCATTTTGCTTCCCCCTTGGTTGATTTTGGTAAACATCGGTAAACGATCGGAAAAAGCTTTCCGTTTTCGGCTGTATTATACCAAATTTGCGGAAAAAAGAAAAGGAGCGCGGCGAAGCGCTCCCGAAGTAAAAAGCATTTGAATTTATGAAGACCTCCGCAAAGCGGCATCACTTTGCCTTGACCTCCTCGAAGAGGGCGTTTATGTAATCGAGCATGATCTCGTGAACCTCGTCCTTGAGCGCGATGAGCGCATTATTGTCGATCGGTGGTTTGCCCGAATCGGCAGGAGCGTGGTGGTACTGCGCTTCAAGGCCATAGAGATATCCATCGACACGGAAAAAAACATCCTCGCTGTAGGACTTTGTGTCAAGCTGCAGCTCGTGGTAGTTGTAAACTCTGTCCTGATCGTATTGGGCACGTGAAAGCCGGGTGCCCCAAGTTTTTTCGTACTCGGGAGTCTCGCAGCTCAATCTAAATCGAATGGTTTCGCCGGCGATCGTGCTGTTTCCGATCACGACGTAACCAAGGGGCTTTCTGCGAAAGTGCGATGCGTAGGTGACCTCATAATCCGTAGTGCTTTCGTCGAGCTTGAGCGCGGAGAAATCGGGGAAAAGCACTTTCTTGTTACGCGAGAACACGCTTTTGACTTCGGCGTAGGATTCGAGATATTCAAACGGAGACGAATGCTTGTAGCAGGAATTCATAACGCACATATACGTGCCGAAGCCTATGCCGAAGACAATGCCGATCAGCACTATCGCCAAGAATAGGATAAGTATACCGCGCCGCAGCGCCTCGCCTTTGGTTAAGATCATAATAAACTCCTATCGGTGTGGTGTGGGGTTGGCTTACATATATATAACGGATGGGGAAGGGGAGCGGTTGATTGAATAATGAAGAGTGAATGGCGAATAGTGAATAGTTGAGGTTGAAATTCCGGAGGAATTTCCGAACAGGGTTTGCGATAGCGGGAGGATGAAAAAAGGAGCGCGGTTGAGCGCTCCCAAAGAAAAAGCATTTGAAATTATGAAGACCTGCGCAAAGCGGCATTACGTTGCCTTCGCCGCATCTACGATCGAGCGCATAAACTCGAGAAGCTGCTCGTGAAGTTCGGCTTTAAGATTATTGAACCTCTCGTCGCCAATGGCTGCGGCGATATCGGGGGAGCCTGCGGAGTATGTGCCGATCACCGTATAAACATGGCCGTTGACGGATACCAGGCAATCCTCGCTGCAAGAGGTTTGGCTGCGCTGCTCCGAGGCAGTATAGTAGATATTCTCGCCTTTGTATTCGATGCTCTGCCCAAGATGATCGGGAAGGCGGTCGGTTTTTTCGCCGATGATGCTGTATTGCATGGAGATGCCGTTTAAGAAGCGGCCACCGATTATTTCATACGCGCCGGCTTCCTTGTATTTGTTGGGCTTGTACCAAACCTGATAAGTTCCTTTGGAACTGAACTTGAGCGGATCAAGATCGGGGAAAACGATATCCTTATCGCCCTCGAAGCCCGCCTTGAGTTCATCGTAGGTGTTGAAAAAAGCATACGGCATGCGATCCGAGCAGGAATTGCCGGCGCACAGGCCGATGCCGAATGCAGCGCCGAGCAACACGAAAGCGAGGAGCGCGATCAGCAGGATGCGGCGCAGTTTTTCGGAGTGGGGGTATGGCATGGGAACCTCCAATAGAGTAATATTTTGGATTTGGTCTCCGTTTATATAACGCGGGGAAGTGGAGGGCGGTTGAGTGGATAGTGAATAATGAATAGTGAATAGTTGAGGTTGAAATTCCGGAGAAATTTCTTCATTATTTTGTGTTTTGGTGCGTTAATGGGGAGCGGTGCGGGCGAAATGGGCAAAAATGCGAAATATATTTGAAAACATTGGAAAAACTGCTTGACACAGCGCCGCGATTACATTATAATACTTTCCGTTCGCGCTTTAGGGGCGTATTATGCCTTGCGCAGGCTTAATCTCCGCCCGTCATGCTGACAAATGCCGCGAACCTCTGAACGGGGTCTTATCAGCCCCGGCTCATCTCCCTGCGAGAGGTTGCCGGTCGCCAATCCGGGTAATTCACGCAGGAGAAGCTCGGCTCGACCGAGCGCCCTTGATAACGCAGATTCGGCAAAGTTACTCCGCCGAAAATGCGGCGCAGTCAAGGTGGAGCAGGAGCTCCGCCGTTCGTTTTTAGGTTGAAAACGCGCGGATGGGTGTACTGCTCAAGCTCGTGTGCGGCGATAACCGCACGAAATATTTTAAAGGAGCATAAAAATGGCAAACACTCGTATCAGGATCAAGCTCAAGGCCTATGAGCACAACCTCATCGACCAGAGCGCAGAGAAGATCGTCGAAACGGCACGCAGGACCGGCGCAAGAGTTTCCGGCCCCATCCCGCTTCCGACGGAGAAGGAGATCGTAACCATCCTTCGCGCACCCCACAAGTACAAGGATTCAAGAGAACAGTTTGAGATGCGCACCCATAAGCGCCTTATCGATATTCTCCAGCCCTCGGCAAAGACCGTTGACGCGCTGATGAAGCTCGATCTGCCCGCCGGTGTCGATATCGAGATCAAGCTGTGATTTCGGAGGTAGAGACATGAAACAGGCAATTCTGGGCAAGAAGATCGGCATGACTCAGGTTTTCAATGAGGACGGCACGATGACTCCCGTAACGGTGGTTCTGGCAGGTCCCTGCCCCGTTACTCAGGTTAAGACCGTTGAGCACGACGGCTATGAAGCGGTTCAGATGGCGTTTGCGCCCGTTCGCGCAAAGCTCATCACCAAGCCTCAGCTCGGTCATCTCAAGAAGGCGGGCGTTGAAGCCCACCGTTACGTCAAGGAATTCAAGCTTGACAATGCTGCAAGCTACACCGTTGGCACCGTTATCAAGGCGGACACCTTCGCAAAGGGCGATCACGTTGACGTGACCGGCACCAGCAAGGGTAAGGGCTTCGCGGGCGCGATCAAGCGCTGGAATCAGGCCAGGGGCCGCAAGACCCACGGTTCGCATTCCTACCGCGTTGCGGGCTCCATGGGCGCCTGCACCTATCCCGGCGAAGTTTTCAAGACCAAGCACCTCCCCGGCCACATGGGTCATGAGCGTGTAACGGTTCAGAACCTCGAGATCGTCCGTGCCGACGCAGAGCGCAACCTGCTGCTCATCAAGGGCGCGATCCCCGGAGCCAAGGGCGGCCTCGTGCTCGTCCGCAGCACTGTTAAGTAAGGAGGATCAACCATGCCTAACGTAGCTATTTACAATATGTCCGGCAGCAAGGTCGGCACCATGGAGCTTTCCGAGACCATCTTCGGTCAGGAAGTCAACGTTCCCGCGATGCACGCATACGTAACCGCGTACCTCGCAAATCAGCGCCAGGGCACTCAGAGCGCCAAGACCCGTGCGGAAGTTTCCGGCGGCGGCAAGAAGCCCTGGAGGCAGAAGGGCACCGGCCGCGCCCGTCAGGGTTCCACCCGCTCCCCGCAGTGGACTCACGGCGGCGTTGTGTTCGCTCCCAAGCCCCGCGATTATCGCCTGAGCCTCAACAAGAAGCTCAAGAGGGTCGCTCTCAAGTCCGCCCTCTCCGCGAAGGTCGCATCCGAGAAGTTCATCGTTCTCGACTCCCTCAAGCTGAGCGCCCCCAAGACCAAGGAAATGGTCAAGGTTCTCGAGAGCCTCAAGATCAACAATGCGCTCATCATCACCCCCGCTGTGGACGAGACCGTGCTCCGCGCTTCCAATAATATCCCCGGCGTTCAGACCACCACCGTCGGCACCCTGAACACCTACGAAGTGCTCAAGTACGATGCGGTCATCGCCACCCGCGACGCAGTTGAAAAGGTCGAGGAGGTATACGCATAATGAACGCTTACGACATCATCATCAAGCCCGTTCTCACCGAGAAGAGCTATGAAGTCATCGCCGATAAGACCTACGTCTTCATCGTTGCGAAGAAGGCGGGCAAGACCGAGATCAAGCAGGCCATCGAATCCATCTTCGAAGGCGTTAAGGTTGAAAGGGTAAACACCGTCAACCGTCTCGGCAAGCTCAAGAGGCAGGGCCTCCACTCCGGCCGCCGCCCCTCCACCAAGAAGGCGTACATCACGCTGACGAAGGATTCCAAGACCATCGAAGCCTTCGACAACATCCAGTAATAGGAGGAGACATACAATGGCAATCAGAAAGATTAAGCCCATCACTCCGGGTCAGCGCTTTATGACGGTCTCCACCTACGAGGAGATCACCTGCAAGACCCCCGAGCGCTCCCTGATGGAGAGCCTCACCAGCAAGGCGGGCCGCAACCATCACGGCAGGATCACCGTTCGTCACCGCGGCGGCGGCGCAAAGCGCCAGTACCGCATCATCGACTTCAAGCGCAACAAGGACAACATCCCCGCTAAGGTCGCCACGATCGAATACGATCCCAACCGCACCGCGAACATCGCTCTTCTGCACTATGCGGACGGCGAAAAGCGCTACATCATCGCTCCCTACGGCCTCAAGGTCGGCGAGACCATCCTCTCCGGCGAGACCGCCGATATCAAGGTCGGCAACGCGCTTCCCCTCAGGAGCATCCCCGTTGGCACCATGATCCACTGCATCGAGCTTCTCCCCGGCAAGGGCGCTCAGCTCGTTCGCAGCGCAGGCAACGCCGCTCAGCTTCTTGCCAAGGAAGGCAAGTACGCTCAGGTTCGTCTTCCCAGCGGCGAGGTTCGCCTCGTTCCCATCGGCTGCAAGGCGACCATCGGTCAGGTCGGCAACATCGACTTCGGCAACATCAAGCTCGGTAAGGCCGGCAGAAAGCGCCACATGGGCTTCCGTCCCACCGTTCGCGGTTCCGTCATGAACCCGAACGACCATCCCCACGGCGGCGGTGAGGGTAAGTCCCCCATCGGTCGTCCGGGACCTGTCACCCCTTGGGGCAAGCCCGCTCTTGGTTATAAGACCCGCAAGACCAAGAATATCAACGATAAGTACATCATCCGCCGCAGGGACGGCAAGTGATCGACAGAAGGGAGTAAATGAAACATGAGTAGGTCAATCAAGAAAGGACCCTTTGTGAGCGAAAGGCTGCTTGACCGCGTTATCGCAATGAACGAATCCGGCAAGAAGTCCGTCCTCAAGACCTGGTCCAGGGCATCCACCATTTTCCCCGAAATGATCGGTCACACCATCGCCGTACACGACGGCCGCAAGCACGTTCCGGTATACGTTACCGAGGATATGGTCGGCCACAAGCTCGGCGAGTTCGCACCCACGAGGACCTTCCGCGGCCATCGCGGCTCGGAAAAGGGCACCCGCGGTAAGTAAGAGGAGGCGCACAATGGCACTTAGATCCAAACAGAAAGCAGCAGCCCGCAGGGAGAACGCCGAAAAGCGCCCCCATGCAACGGCTAAATACATCCGCATTTCCGCCCGCAAGGTAAAGATCGTTATCGATCTTATCCGCGGCAAGGACGTTACCGAGGCAGAGGCCATCCTGATGTACACCCCCAAGGCGGCATCGGAGCCCACCCTCAAGCTCCTTCGCAGCGCGATCGCAAATGCGGAGAACAACCTCGATATGAGCCGTGACACCCTCTACGTTGCAGAGGTTTTCGCAAACCAGGGTCCCACCCTTCGCCGCTATCGTCCCCGTTCCCGCGGCAGCGCGTCCCGCATCAGGAAGCGCACCAGCCACATCACCATCATCCTGGACGAGAAGAAATAAGGAGGAAGTAAAATGGGACAGAAAGTTAATCCGAATGGCTTCCGCGTTGGCGTCATCAGGGATTGGAACACCCGCTGGTACGCAAACAAGAAGGACTTCGCAAACTACCTCATCGAGGATAAGAAGATCAGGGATTTCCTGAAGGAAAAGTACTATGAAGCCGGCGTTGCCAAGATGGATATCGCACGCGCAGCCGGCAAGGTGACGGTCAGCATCCATACCGCCCGTCCCGGCCTTCTGATCGGCAAGGGCGGCGTAGGCGTTGATGCTATCCGCGCCGAGCTTGCGGCTCTTGTGAACCGCACCGTAAACGTAAACATCATCGAAGTGCGCAACCCCGATGCAAACGCTCAGCTCGTTGCCGAGAGCATCGCTTCCGCACTCGAGAAGAGGACTTCCTTCCGCCGCGCCATGAAGCAGGCTCTCAGCCGCGCCATCAAGGCGGGCGCCAAGGGTATCAAGGTCAAGTGCAGCGGCCGTCTCGGCGGCGCTGAGATCGCCCGCACCGAGGGCTACAATGAAGGCTCCACCCCCCTGCAGACCATCCGCGCCGACATCGAATACGGCTTTGCGGAGGCTAAGACCACCTACGGCCGCATCGGCATCAAGGTTTGGATCTATCGCGGTGAAGTCCTGGGCCGTGCAAGGGCCAAGAAAGCGTAAGGAGGATACGATACATGTTAATGCCTAAGAGAGTTAAGCGCCGCAGGGTGCATCGTGGCCGCATGAAGGGCACGGCTCAGCGTGGTAACAGGATCGCTTACGGCGAATACGGTCTCGTTGCGATGGAGCCCGCATGGGTAACCAGCAACCAGATCGAGGCTTCGCGTGTTGCGATGACCCGTTACATGAAGCGTGCAGGTAAGGTTTGGGTCGATATCTTCCCCGATAAGCCCGTTACCGAAAAGCCCGCCGAGACCCGCATGGGTTCCGGTAAGGGTTCTCCCGAGTACTGGGTCGCGGTCGTTAAGCCCGGCAGGGTGCTCTTCGAGGTTGCAGGTGTTGACGAAGCTACCGCCCGTGAGGCGCTCCGCCTTGCGATGCACAAGCTTCCCCTCAAGTGCAAGTTCATGAAGAAGCCCGTAGAAGAGGCAGCAAAGGTTGAAGCGGAGGAATAAGCAATGAATAAGAAAGAATGGGAAAAGCTCACGCAGCTCAGCGTTGAGGAGCTCAAGGCCAAGGAAGCAGAGCTCAAGGCCGAACTTTTCAACCTCAGATTCCGCCATGCCACCGGACAGCTCAATAACCCGATGCTGCTCAAGGAGACCAAGCGCGACATCGCCAGGGTCAAGACCCTCATCAACAGCCGTGCTTAATAGGGAGGATAATTAAATGGAAATGAACAATGCTCCCGTCAGGGGCTTTCGTAAGACCCGCGTTGGTATCGTAACCAGCGATAAGATGGATAAGACGATCGTCGTTGCGGTCAAGACCAAGGTTCGTCATCCCCTTTACGGCAAGATGGTCAACCATACCCTCAAGGTCAAGGCACACGACGAGAACAATGAGTGCGGTATCGGCGATACCGTCCGCATCATGGAGACCCGCCCCCTTTCCAAGGATAAGCGCTGGCGTCTCGTGAAGATCATTGAGAAGGCTAAGTAAGCCGTTAGGAGGACAGCATGATTCAACCGCAAACCAGGTTAAAGGTTGCCGATAACAGCGGCGCTAAAGAAATTATGTGCATCCGTGTTCTTGGCGGTTCCAAGAGGAAGTTCGCAAGCATCGGCGATGTTATCGTTGCTTCCGTCAAGAGCGCTACCCCCGGCGGCGCAGTCAAGAAGAAGGATGTTGTTAAGGCAGTCGTAGTTCGCACCGTTACCGGCGTTCACCGTGAGGATGGAAGCCACATCAGGTTCGACGATAACGCGGCCGTCATCATCAACGACCAGAAACTGCCCAAGGGCACCCGTATCTTCGGGCCCGTCGCAAGGGAACTTCGCGAGAAGGACTACATGAAGATCGTGTCCCTCGCACCCGAAGTGCTGTAAGGAGGTAAACTTATGAGCAGCAAAATGAACATTCGCACCGGCGATACAGTCATGGTCATTACCGGCGACAACAGCAAGGATGTTGGCAAGACCGGCAAGGTTCTCAAGGTTTATCCCTCTGCCCAGCGCATCGTCGTTCAGGGCAGGAACATGATCATTCGCCACACCAAGCCCCGTCAGCAGGGTCAGCAGGGCGGCAGGATCGAGCAGGAAGGCACCATTCACGTGTCCAACTGCATGCTCGTTTGCCCCAGCTGCAAGAAGCCTACCCGCATCGGTCACACCTTCATCGAGAAGGGCGACAAGAAGACCAAGGTTCGCGTCTGCAAGAAGTGCGGCAAGAACATCGACTGAGGAGGTAAATAACAGTGGCAAAGAAAGAAATTGCACAGCAGGCAGCAGCTTTCACCGAGCCCGCTCGTCTCCGCCTTAAATATAAGGAGATCGTTCCTCAGCTCGTTGAAAAGTTCGGATACAAGAACCTCATGGAGGTTCCCAAGCTTGAGAAGATCGTTCTCAACATGGGTCTCGGTGCGGAGAAGGACAATCCGAAGGGCATCGATGCGGCGGTTGCCGAGCTCGGCATCATCGCAGGCCAGAAGCCCGTTATCACCAAAGCCAAGAAGTCCGTTGCAAACTTCAAGGTCCGTCAGGGCATGAACGTTGGCGCAAAGGTCACCCTTCGCGGCGATCGTATGTACTATTTCGCGGATAAGCTCATGAACATCGTTCTGCCCCGCGTTCGCGACTTCCGCGGTGTTTCCGACACCAGCTTCGACGGTCGCGGCAACTACGCGATGGGTCTTCGCGAGCAGCTGATCTTCCCCGAGATCAACTACGACGACGTTGACAAGGTTCGCGGTATGGACGTTATCTTCGTCACCACCGCCAAGACCGACGAGGAAGCCAAGGAGCTTCTCAGGCTCCTCGGAATGCCGTTCGGCACCAACGAATAATGGAGGAAACTGAGTTATGGCTAAGACATCATTAAAAAACAAGCAGCAGCTGGCTCCCAAGTTTTCCACCAGGGCCTACACCCGCTGCCGTATCTGCGGCAGGCCGCATTCCGTGCTTCGCAAGTATGGCATCTGCCGTATCTGCTTCCGAGAGCTCGCTTATAAGGGCGAGATCCCCGGTGTTCGCAAGGCAAGCTGGTAAGAAGGAGGATAAATAACAATGCTCGTAACCGATCCCATTGCTGATATGCTCACAAGGATCCGCAACGCTCTCATCGTAAAGCATGAGACCGTGCTCGTTCCCGCTTCCAACATGAAGCTCGCCATTGCGGAAATTCTCCTCAATGAAGGCTATATCAAGAGCTACACCGTGCTCGACGAAGGCGTTGAGAAGATGATGAACATCACCCTCAAGTACGGCGCAAACCGTCAGAGGGTCATCACCGGCCTCAAGCGCATCTCGAAGCCCGGTCTGCGCGTTTACGCCCGCAAGGACAACCTGCCCAAGGTCCTCAACGGACTCGGCATCGCCATCATCTCCACCTCGAAAGGCATCATGACCGACCGCGAGGCAAGGAAGCAGGGCGTGGGCGGCGAAGTTCTCGCCTACATCTGGTAAGTTTTTACCACAGCATTCAAAGCTATTTCCCTTCGCCGCGGGCGCTTAGCCCGTTGGCGGAGCGGATGGCATATCAACCTAAAATTTTTGGAGGTGCAAAATGTCTCGAATCGGAAAACTTCCGATCACTATCCCTGCCGGAGTGACAATCACGGTTTCTGACGATAACACCGTCACCGTCAAGGGACCCAAGGGTCAGCTCACCGAGAAGATCAGCCCCAGGATCAAGGTATCCATGGACGACGGCATTCTCAAGGTGGAGCGTCCCTCCGATCAGAAAGAGGATCGTTCCCTTCACGGCCTCTCCCGTACCCTTATCAACAACATGGTCGTCGGTACTACCTCCGGCTTCGAGAAGAAGCTTGAGATCAACGGTACCGGTTACCGCGCTCAGAAGAACGGCAACAAGCTCGTTCTGAACGTTGGTTATTCTCATCCCGTCGAATTCGAAGAAGGCGACGGCATCACCTTCGACGTTCCTGCCCCCAACAAGATCACCGTTATGGGCATCAACAAGCAGAAGGTCGGTCAGATCGCGGCAGATGTCCGCGAGGTCCGTCCGCCCGAACCTTATAAGGGCAAGGGTATCAAGTATGAGAACGAGACCATCATCCGCAAGGAAGGCAAGACCGGTAAGTAAAGGAGTACAAGTATTATGATTAGCAAGCTTGATAAAAATGCAAAGCGCAAGGCGCGTCACTATCGCACCCGCAGGCATCTGATCGGTACTCCCGCTCGTCCCCGTCTGTGCGTTTACCGCAGCCTTAACCACATCTATGCCCAGGTCATCGACGATTCCGTTGGAAACACCCTCGCGGCTGCTTCCACGGTCGAAGCCTCCATCAAGGCTCAGCTCGACGGCAAGAACAAGAAGGAAGCGGCGTTCATCGTCGGCGAAACTCTTGCAAAGCGCGCTCTTGACAAGGGCGTTACCAAGGTCGTCTACGATCGCGGCGGTTATCTCTACACCGGCCGTGTAGCCGAGCTCGCAGCAGGCGCTCGCAAGGGCGGACTGGATTTCTAATGGAGGTGCAAGATGCAGCAGAATAGGCGTAATTTCACTCCGGAAGTTCCGGAATTCAAAGAGAAGCTCGTCTCGGTCAACCGCGTTGCCAAGGTCGTTAAGGGCGGTAAGATCTTCCGTTTCTCCGCGCTCGTAGTAGTTGGAGACGAGAAGGGCCGCGTTGGCGTCGGCATGGGCAAGGCCGCGGAGATCCCCGAGGCAGTCCGCAAGGGCGTTGAGGATGCAAAGCGTCACCTCATCACCGTACCCATCGTCGGAACCACCATTCCCCACGCCGTAGAGGGCAAGTTCTCCAAGGGCCATGTTCGCATGCTCCCCGCCGAGCCCGGTACCGGCGTTATCGCGGGCGGTCCCGTCCGCAGCGTGCTCGAGTCCGTTGGCATCAAGGACATCCGCACCAAGAGCTACGGCTCCAACAACCCCGCTAACTGCGTTAAGGCAACTCTGGACGGTCTTGCACAGCTTCGCACCGCAGAGCAGATCGCTCGTCTGCGCGGCAAGAGCGTTGAAGAGATCCTTAGCTAAAGAGAGGAGCATAAAATGGCAAAAAACCTTAAAGTTACTCTCGTAAAGAGCACCATCGGTGCGCTGAAGGATCAGCAGGCAACCGTGGCGGCGCTCGGTCTTCACAAGATCAACCACACCGTCATCAAGCCCGACAATCCCTGCACCCGCGGTCAGATTTTCAAAGTAAAGCACCTTGTTAAGGTGGAAGAAG
>CADBGC010000031.1 GCA_902794055.1 uncultured Eubacteriales bacterium
AGCATAATGATACTTCCGCCTTGAACGCTTCACAGCATTGGGCGGCTCGGCATAAGCATGCGGAGGTCTGAGATAGGACATGCGTGAGGACGACGGCTCAATGAGGTAAACACTTTTATTCTTAATGGAGGCAAACCCATGACCAAAGTAATCGCAATAGCGAACCAAAAGGGGGCGGAGCCGAAGCGCACCCTGTGAGTGATGAAGCGAGGCGGAAGCCCAGTGAGCCACAAGCAATGCGAGCGGCAGCGAAGCAGTGCGCCGATTGCGAACTGCCCAGTTGGCAAAACCTCCACCACCGTCAATCTGAGCGCAGGCCTTGTGAGGGAAGGATTCTCCGTGCTTGCGATCGATTTCGATCCGCAGGCAAACCTCACAATGGCGCTCGGCTTCAGGAATCCCGACGATATGGGCTACTCCGCTCGGAAGAATCGGACGATCTGGACACGCTTTTCGCGCTTGGCGGCTCATCAGGTGGTACTCGACCGAAGGTAATGCTCACGCTCGATGACAGCGACTGGATAATCAAATTCCCCTCATCCGCCGACCCGGACGATATCGGGCTCATGGAATACGAATATAACCTGTGCGCCAAAGCCTGCGGGATCGACGTTCCTGATGTAAAGCTGTTTCCCTCTTCAAAATGCACCGGCTATTTCGGCTGCAAGCGCTTTGACAGGGTGAATGACGGATCCGATGTTCATAAGCTCCACATGGCATCCGCCTCGGCACTGCTCGAGGTTTCGCACCGTATTCCTTCTCTCGATTACACCTCGCTCATGGCGCTCACTTGGCAGCTTACAAGGGAAGCCGCCGAGCTTGAGAAGCTGTTTACACTGATGTGCTTCAATGTATTTGCGCACAACAGGGACGATCATTCCAATAATTTCAGTTTTCTTTACGATAAAGGAAATTGGCGGCTTTCCCCGGCTTACGATCTTACATACTCAAACTCAATCGGAGGCGAACACGCAACGACAGTTGCAGGAGAAGGTCGAAACCCCACAACGAAGGATATCCTTGCCGTTGCAAAGAAGGCCGGAATAAAGGAATCGCGCGCAAGGGGAATTGCGGAAATGGTGCGTGAAACGGTGAACGACAGGCTTTGCAAGTACCTATCGCTCGTTTAAAGCTTCTGTATCCTTTTCAAGCAGAAGCGAGTGGGTTCTGCCGCCATAAACAACACGCGCAACCGTGATGCGCTTTTGCACTTCATCTATGCGGTAGTTCTGACCTCCCGGTACGTTTTGTTGTGGTAACTCTATTTTACCAATCGGTCAGAACCATGTCTATTCTTTTATCCGCCCGCCGGACGGATTCTGAATTTGCGTAAGATATTATACCGTATCTGTCGAAGTTATTTGGCCGCGCGCCTCGCATTCCACCCAACAGTGTTTTCCCGTTTCAACACAAAGTCGTAATAGATACCTTTGCGGCTCATCAGCTCGTCATGCGCACCGGATTCGGCGACAGCGCCGTTTTTAATAACGAGAATACTGTTGGCATTGCGTATGGTGCCGAGTCTGTGGGCAATAACTATCAGCGTTTTGCCGCTGCAAAGCTCGCTTATGGCCTGCTGGATATAGACCTCGTTATCCGCATCAACGCTTGCCGTCGCTTCATCGAGAATGACTATGGGAGCATCCTTGAGTATGCATCTTGCGATGGAGATGCGCTGCTTTTCGCCGCCCGAAAGGCTTGCGCCGCCCTCGCCGACAACGGTTTGGAAGCCTTCCGGCAGAGCCTGTATAAAGTCATAGCAGCGAGCCTTTTTTGCCGCAGCATAAACTTCTTCCTCGGTGGCGTCGGGCTTTCCCATAATGATATTGTTGTAGATTGTATCCTGAAACAGATAGACGCGCTGAAACACCATGCTGATATTGTCCATAAGTTCGGACAGCGGTATGTCGCGGATATCCACGCCTCTTATCTTAACGCTGCCTGATTTAACGTCCCAGAAACGCGCGACAAGATTTGCAATGGTTGACTTGCCTCCGCCCGAAGGCCCGACAAGCGCAAGCATACGGTTCTTTTTAAGCTCGAAGCTGATATTATGAAGCACCTCCTTCTTATCATAAGCAAAGCTCACATTCTCAAACTCGATCTCGGTTTCGCCGGCTTCGGGAAGCTTCTTCGTGCCGTTGTTCGCAAGTTCCGCTTCCCCAAACACTTCCTCTATCCTGTCCATACAGCTGTTCATTACTGTCAATCGCGTGCTTTGGCTGTAGAGCGCCTTTATTGGCGCAAACATTTCAAAAACGAAGAGCGTAAGCGCAATGAAGCTGATGTTTTCCATCTTGCCGACCGCGCAGAGATAAGCCGAAAGCGCAAGAATGGCCGCGCTTCCTATGCTTGTTAGTAAAAATATCCCTCTCATCCACGGCTCATGTGCCTGCTCAAAATCAATAGCCGTTTTGCATGAGCGCTTGAAGTTGTCTGATAGCTCCTTTGATTTTTCGCCGAGCAGATTATAGGTTTTGATGATAGAGATACCTTCGGCAAAATCCAGCACCGCTTCGGTAAGCTTTTCGTTCTGCTCCTGCTTGATCACGGAATCGGAGATCGCCTCTTTCTTCATACCGATACCGACAAGGACAATTAAGAGCACGATCGCCGATGCAAGCAGTCCCACGCGGTAATCGAAGAAATAGATGAAAAGGAGAAACAGCGCGGTTGAAAAAGCATAGTTCATCATATCCGCGATAACGGTCATGCAGTTTTCTTCAACAAAAACCATATCGGAGGAAAGCACGGAGCTTATCTTTCCGATATTGCCTTCGGTAAAGTATCCCATCGGCATTCTGCGCAGATGCGCGCCGAGTTCGA
Organism: uncultured Eubacteriales bacterium; assembly: GCA_902794055.1. Taxonomy (GTDB): domain Bacteria; phylum Bacillota; class Clostridia; order Christensenellales; family CAG-138; genus PeH17. Next base: position 2,827 of record CADBGC010000031.1, read on the forward strand.
TGCGTTTATCGGCAAAAAGCATAAAGCCTGCGGCAGACTGCAGTCTGTCCGCAATGTGATGAAACACGATCTGCAGCACGAGGCAGGCAAATATCGCTATGCCGATGCCTATACACAGAGAAGCGTTTGCTTTGCCGGTGACAAATCCCGTGATCACGATCACGGACAGCGCGATAGGCGCCTTTGTGAGAAACGATTTCAGAAACGCAAACACAAAGGCAAGTAGGATCCTGCCCTTGTATTTTTCGGACGCATCAAGAATGCGCTTAATAAGCTTTATCATACTTTAGCCTCCTTTTCCGAGGAAACCTTCCATTCCATACTGTTTTGCGCGGCATTCCACAGTTTCTGATACTCTCCGCAGCTATGCAGCAGGTTTTTATGCGTATCACAGGCTGCAATATCTCCGTTTGCCATAACACAGATCTGATCGGCATTGATTATGGAGTGAAGTCTGTGGGCGATAACGATAACCGTCTTATCCTCGATGATCTCCGCAATCGCGGCATTCATCTTGGCTTCGTTTTCGGGGTCCATAAATGCCGTTGCTTCATCGAGCACCACGATCGGAGCATTTTTAAGGATCGCCCTTGCAAGCGAGATCCTCTGTCTTTCGCCGCCCGAAAGCTGCTTGCCGCCGTCGCCGGCAAGCGTGTGTATTCCTTTTTCAAGCCTTGATAAAAATTCGCCGCACTGCGCTTTTTCCGCAGCCGCCATAACTTCCTTATCCGTTGCATCGGGCTTTCCGAGGCGAATATTCTCAAGAAGGCTTATATTGAACAGAAACTGCTCTTGGGAAACGTAGGAGATTTCGTTGTTTAACGCCTCTATGCTCATATCGCGTATATCCTGTCCGCCGATCCTTATCGAGCCGCCGTTAACGTCGTAGAAATGAACAAGCAGCTTTGCAAGCGTTGATTTGCCGCTTCCCGATTCCCCAACAAGCGCGGTAAGACTTCCTTCGGCGATATCGAGTGATACTCCGTGCAGCACCTCGGTATCCGTATATGAGAATCTGACGTTTTCAAAGGAAATACCGTGGTCCTTACCCTTGAAGCCGCCGTTTGAACAGCAAAGCTCGGAATGATCGAGCAGGTCTTCAAGTGCCTTTATCTTATAGTTGAGCTGCGGGATCGTGGAAGCAAATCCAAGCGCGCGAAGCAGCGGTCCGCCAACGCTGAAGCTCATACACAGAACGAGCACAAGATTCGGCAGCGTTGACCACTCGCGAAGAACGAACCACGTGCCAACAGGAAGCAGAAAGAGTGCAACGCAGGGAAGTGCGCTGTTGTAAACCGCCATCCACGGCCAACATTCCTTGTACCAATCGAGGGTAAAATCCCGATAGCTCTTTACGTCGGTTTCAAAGCGCCGATAGCTCTCTCCGTCGCGGTTGAAAACCTTTACGACCTCCATGCCGTTTACGTATTCGATTATGGTATTGTTCATCTTTTGAGCCGAGGCGTAGAATGCACCCATTTTGCTCGTTCCGGACGTATACATCATCTTCATTGCGATCATCCCGATAGGGAGCGAGGCGATGCACAAAAGAGCCAGTTTCCAATCCACAAAGAACATAAAGATAAGCGTAACTGTGGGAATGGCAATATTCGAGATACCCTCCGGAATGGCGTGCGCCAAGAGCAGTTCCATAGCCTCGATATCTTCCACAAACATCTTTTTGATAGTGCCCGTACCTTTTTCTTGGATCACGCCGAGCGGCAGCTTCTCAAGCCGTTTTTGCAGAGATATACGCAGATTTTTAAGTGTGTTGAATGCTGCAATGTGGGAAAGCCTAAGTCCAAAGGGATAGAGCAGGGCGTAGAGCGTTACGCACGCGGCGATCGCTATAAGCCGCCATACTATCCCTGAAGAGTCTATCTCACCAAATCCAAGCAGCGGCGCGATCAGTTGATAAGCAATCAGAAACGGAAGCGCATTCAGCAGGACCGCCACAAGAGTAATGACAATCGATGAATAGGTGTATTTCCTGTATTTGCCCGTGTATTCAAGTATCTTTTTATACATATCTCGATCTTCTTTCACTTTAACAGCGGGCAGGCTTTGCCTGCCCGCCGGGAATTGATCATTTCAGATCAATGCTTGCCACGTCAACGTACTGGCTGTCATAGCCGTAGGTGTAGCCCGCGACCAGTTCGGACTTATAGGCAAAGGTCTCGTGCGTGTAGGTTATCGGAATGATGAGATTCTTTTGAGCAATGGTGGTGATGATCGTATTATAGATCTCCTGTACACGATTGAGATCGGAAGTGCTGTCCACCTCATCGAAAATCGCAGGATCATCAAAAAACGCGCTGAACTGAACGGCGATCGGATCAGCGGCGACCGCAGGATTCATATTTGTAACTATGTTCGTGGGATCAAACGCTCCGCCATAAGTGTACCAAAGCGCGGCGGTGTATTCTCCGCTCATTATCTCGGCATACCAAGTCATCATATCGCTTGCGCTGACGCTAACCTTAAATCCGATGGATTCCATCTGCCCCTTGATTGCGAGAACCGCGTCATCGAGCGCGGCAAGGCTCTGAGTATAGCTCAAGTTGGCCTCAAGCTTTATGCCGTCCTTTTCGCGCACTCCATCGCCATCGGTGTCGATCCAGCCCGCATTTTCAAGGATTCCTTTGGCTTTTTCAACGTCCGTACCGATCGTGGGAGCCTCGACGTTACAATAGGGTCTTTCCTTCGGGAAAAGGCTTTCCGCCGCGCTCTCAATGCCGTTGAATACCGATGCTTCAAGCGCCTGCTGATCGATCGCGTACGCTAAGGCTTCCCTTACTGCGGCATCGTTGAAAGGCGCCTTGTTGAGATTGAGTCCGAGATACCTTGTGAGAGTGGGAGCTTCGCAAATGGAAGTTTCAAATCCATTCGCGCCTGAAATGCTTGCAAAGGAATCATAATTCAGCCTTGAAGCGCCGAGAACGCCGTCGATCTCGCCGTTTCTGAGGGCAAGCAGCTTTGCATCGTTCTCCGGGATAACCTTCACCTTGAAAGTTTCGACCTCCGGCTTTTCACCCCAATAATGCGGGTTGCTTGTAAAGGTGTAGGTTGTTCCGTCATAGCTGCCCGCATACATATATGGGCCCGTGCCTGCGGTGGATGCGGAAAGATTCTCATACACCTTCTCAACGCCGCCTTCAAATGCGGTGGGGTTTACTATCGCGAGCGGGCAGCTCATCGTAAGATCGTTAAGCGTACCGTAATAAGGATTCGTCAGCTTGAGCACAAAGGTTTGCTCATCGGGTGTTTCCATGGATTCGATAAGCACGGTGAGCTTTCCGTAGGAGCCGTTATACATTCCGAGGTTCACGATCGCCGCTTCGATGCTCTTTTTAACGGCATCGGCGGTGAGCGCGGTTCCGTCGGAGAACTTAACGCCCTCGCGAAGCTTGAAGGTATAGGTTTTGCCGTCCTCGCTCATATCCCAGCTTTCCGCGATGGAGCCGACGATCTTTCCGGCGGGATCGTACTTAACGAGCGTATCGTAGAAATTATGGGTCCAATAGGTGATGCCGTAGTTGCTGGAGTTGGCGGTGGACACCACGGGATAGAAGCCCGAGTCGAATTCCCAGCTCTCGGTCAGGGTGATGCTTGTATTTTTTGCCTTATCACCGCCGTTGTCGGGAGTTTGGCCGCCGCTGCCGCCGGTGTTTTCATTGCGGCAAGCCGCAAGACCGAGGCAGATCGCCGCGGCGGTCACAAAGAGTGCGATTCGTTTGAGTTTCATTTTTATCCTCCAAAGATGGTGTTTTATAATAAGCATAAACGCATTATTATTCGTTTTTAGGCAGCATAGCTGCCGCAAGCAGCTTTGAGTACGGATGCGACAGGCAGCTTGCATCTCCGCCGCATAAGGTGTCCTCGACCACCTCTCCGTCCTTCATTACGATGATGCGGCTTGCCATATACAGCGCAACGTCCATATCGTGGGTTATGAACAGCATCGTGCAGCCGCGCGTTCGGTGTATTTGCTTCAGCAGATCGAGTATGCTTTTTCTGAGGATCACGTCCAACCCGCTGATCGCTTCATCGAAAATCAGCAGTTCCGGATCGGCCGCGAGGGCGCGCGCAATGCACACTCGTTTTTGCTGCCCGCCCGATAATTCGTGGGGCTTTCTTTTGAGTATCTCCTCCGGCAGATCCATTTGCCTTAACAGCTCAAGCACACGCTTTTTCTCGTCCTTTTTGGAAACCTCGGACAGATTGCGTAACGGCTCCGCTATGCTTTTATACACTGTAAAATGCGGATCAAGCGAGCTTTTTGCATCCTGGAGCACAAGCTGTATTCGCTTATACAGCTTCTTCAAGCCAATCACCTTCGGGTCCAGGGATTCGTTTCCGTTCCACAGTACCGAACCGCTTGTTTGCGGTATAAGCCCCGCAATTATTCTTGAAAGCGTTGACTTTCCGCTGCCGGACTCTCCGACTATGGCGCAAAATTCACCCTTTGCTATGTCGAAGCTGACACCGTTCAACGCCGTCATATTCTTGGCACCTCCGCCGCGAACAGAAAACGTCTTTGTTATGTTTTGTATGCTCAGCATCGCTCCGCTACCTCCCGATATTTGAAGTGAGCATAGCGGCATCTATGAGCTGCCGGGTGTAGCTATGCCGTGGATTCGACAGGAGCTGCCTGACCGAGCCTGTTTCAACGATGCTTCCCTCATTCATAATTATCATATTTCCTCCAAGCTGAAGCGCCGCAGCGAAATCGTGCGTGATCATCAGCACCGCCGTACCTGCTTCGCGCATCTTTACAAAGGCTTCCATCGTTGCGTTTCGATGCACAACGTCAAGCGCCGTCGTGGGCTCGTCCGCAACAACGAGCTTCGCATCCACCATAAGCACCATGGCTATCAGCACCCGCTGAAGCATTCCGCCGGACAGTTCATGGGGGAAGCTGTGAAAAACTCGCTCTTTGTCGGCAAGCCCCGCTTCGCTCAGGGCTTTTAGCGCAATACTTTTCCGCTCATCACGGGCAGCTTCGCTGTGCAGCGCGAGCGTTTCGAGCATCTGCTTGCCTATCTTCATCGAAGGGTCGAACGCAGTCATGGGATTTTGAGGAATGAACGCTATCTCTTTTCCGTAGATCATGCGTTTTTCCTTTGCGGAGGCTTCGATGAGGTTTTTGCCGTTATACAGTATCTCTCCGGATACCGCATACTTCTTCGGATCGAGCAGCCCCATCAGGCAGTGGCAGGTCATGGTTTTGCCGCAGCCGGACTGCCCGAGGATAACGAGGGAACTCCCTTCGTCAACCGAAAAATCTATCCTCTTTACAACCGTTTGTTTTGCCTGCTTTATTAAGATCTCAAGCTGCTTTACGCGGATCAATTCGCTCACAACGCATCCTCTCCCGACATAAGAATATCCCTTACGGCTTCGCCGAAAAGTACGAAACCTGCCGAAGTTACAAGAATACAAACTCCCGGATAAACGAGCATTTCGGGGTGGTTGTAGATGTGCGTACTCGCATCCTTGAGCATTGCGCCCCATTCGGGCGTACCCGCAGGCAGGCCAAGCCCAAGAAACGCAAAGATAGATACCATAAGAATCGACGTGGCTATACCGGTTGAGAAAAAAACAAGAAACTGCGGCAGGATATTTGGTATAAGATGCTTGAACACAAGCTTCATTTTTCCGCATCCCGATATCCTCGCGGCAAGTATATAGTCCTTTCCCATTTCAACCTGCGAATATGCCCGAACCATCTTTGTAAACCATGCCCACATACCGATTACGATCGCAATGACTATATTCACAAAACCGCTTCCAAGCATACCTATCAGCGCGATGCCGACCATAAGCTGCGGCAGGGCTATGAAGGTGTTGCAGATATAGTCGAGGATCGCATTGATCCTCTTTCCGCCGCAAACGCTGAGTGTGCCGAGAAACAGCCCTATCGCCGATAATATGATGAGTATCGGCAGACTCACCGCCATAGAATACCGTGCGCCGTAGATGAGTCTTGAAAAAATACATCTGCCGAGAGCATCGTTCCCGAACGGATACTGCTCGGAAGGACTGCCGAATTTCAGCATAATGTTCACCTGCTCGGGATCGTTTGGCGCAAGTATTGGGGCGAAAACCGCAACAGACAGAACAAAAAGCGTGATAACAAGGCCAATCACGGCCTGAGGATTTTTCAGTATTCTAATTGCCATTGCTTTCTCTCACGATCCACGGGCAAATGAGCCGATTAATAATATCGCCTAATGTATTGGCTGAAATAAAGACCACCGCAACGATCACAACACAGGTTGCCGTTGCAACGGAATCCGCAGCGATAACGCTTTGGATCATATAGGAGCCGATTCCGTTTATTGAAAACACTCCTTCCATTACTGCGCTTGAAGCGATCAAAGAGCCGAAGTATTGGCAAAAAACCGTGATTATCGGAGGCATCGCGTTGCGCAAAACGTGGCGCACAAGTATTCTTTTTGCCGAAAGCCCCCTCGCTTTCGCATAGCGTACATAATCGGAGGCCAATTCCGTAAGAAGCGTTGCTCGAAGCATTCTGACCACGCCGCAGATAACAGGAACAGCCAGCACTGCGGAAGGAAGGATATAATCGGAGAATTTTCCTGTTGGTACAACGGTGCACCATTTCATCCTGAGTGCAAAAATCACAAGACCCATATAACCGAGCCAAAAGGTGGGAATGCATATTCCGAATATCGTCACTCCCCTTGTGATATGGTCAAAAATCCCGTTCTTGTATTTGGCACACAAAAGGGCTATCGGCACGGAGAGCAGCGCAGTCCATAGAAGCGCAAGCCCAACCATAGTCAAAGTTACCGGAAAAAACTGCGCAATATCCTTGGAAATCGGATGATAGGTTGCGATGGACGAGCCGAAATCACCGGTAAAGAAACCTTTGGTCCAATTTATGTAACGCTCGAAAAAGTTACCATCAAGACCCATTTCGATCCGTACCTGCTCGATCATCTCCGGCGTTGCGTTCGCATCACCGCGCCGGGCAATGATCTCCGCCGGATCCTTGCCTGAAAATGCGATCAAAAGAAAGCTCAGCAAACTGACGCCGATGATGATAAGAAAAAACTTTATAATTCGATTGCGAATACTGTGCTTCATAGCTCCCTTTGGGTTAGCCAAAACTAACCTCTGTTGCAAAATAAACGGTCTTATCGACCGAAACAAAGCTCAATCGAGCTTTTATGCTTGCATTGATCTTTCGGATGCTCTTCAGCTCACGAAGCAGTGCAACCGCACCCATTCGGGTTAGCAAGCGCTAACCATTATAACAAACAGGCTTCGTCTTGTCAAGGCTTAATCTTTTGTTTAAAATAATATTTATTCATGGTGAGTTTCCAAAGTAAATTCCACATTGAACCCCAACTATTGACATTGAGCCCAAAAAGAAAGAGGCTGCTGCACGCAAGCTCTTTGCTTGTGCAGCAGCCCCTTATTCTGTTTTAATTATCGGTTATGGATCGGGTATGATCGAGCGGCGATCATTTGATATCGCTTTCGATCCTTACCGAAACTACCGAGCTCCAAGCTCCGTTCGTTCCGAATTCATCAAACGCGCGGACCTTGTAGTAATAAGTCTTGCCTTCGCTCAGGAGTGCAAGGTCGGTGAAGGAAGTGTCGTATACGGTGCCGATAAGTTTGTAGCCGCTGCTGCTCTTGGTGCTGCGGTAGATCTGATAACCAACGGCATTCGTGGCTTCGTTCCATGAAATATGGGGAATACCATCAAAGACACTTGCGTTGACACCGGTCGTATTGCCAATTCCATAAGTTACTACGGAAACAATGGAGCTGAACGAGCTGGTGTTATTGTATTCGTCGATCGCGCGAACCTTGTAGTAATACTTCTTGAGGCCGGTGAGCGCCGCATGATCGACAAAGACCGTGTCTTCCACAAGACCGACAAGCTTGAAGCCGCTTGAGGACTTGGTGCTGCGGTAAACCTCGTAGCCAGAAGCATACTGCGAAGGATTCCATGAGATCGTGGGCTTACGGTCGGAGAGGGTAGCATTCACATTTTCCGGACGAAGCAGAGCAAACGTTATAACGCTTACTATGTCGCTGAACGAGCTGACTACGCCATAATCATCAACCGCGCGGACCTTGTAGTAATACTTCTTGTTGCCGGTAAGCGACTCGGTGTCCACAAAGGAGGTATCGTATACCGTTGCAATAAGCATGTAGCCGCTGGTCTGCTTCGCGCTGCGATAAACCTGATAGTTCGTTGCGTTGCTGGCAGGACTCCAGGTTATCGCGGGAAGGCGGTCAACAAGACCTGCGGTGATGTTCAAGGGAGTTGCTACGCCGTACGAAATCACGCTTGTGGCATCGCTGTATGCGCTGATGGTGCCGAAATCGTCAAGCGCGCGAACCTTGTAGTAATAAGTCGTAAGAGCGGTCAGCGTATCGCAATCGGTGAAGCAAGTATCATACACCGTTGCGATAAGCGTATAGCCGCTGGAAAGCGACTTACTGCGATAAACCTGATAGTTCGTCGCATTACCGGAAGCGGACCATTCGATGGTGGGCATATTATCGATAAGGTATGCGCTTATGCTTATCGGAGCGTTAAGGCCAAACGTTGTTACGTTGACCACTGCGCTGAAGCCGCTTTCTCTTGCGAACTCATCCACAGCCTTTACCTTGTAGTAATAGGTCTTAAAGCCGGTGAGCTGAGCGGTGTCTACAAACGAGGTGTCGTACACGGTGCTGACAAGCTTGAAGCCGGAGGTCTTCTTAGCGCTGCGATAGATCTGATAGGTCATCGCATTGGCAGAAGCATTCCATGCAATGTAGGGCTTGCGGTCTACAAGACCTGCGGTAACGCCGGTGGGAGCGGAAGGAGCCGTGGGAGTCTGAGTGGGAGCCGCAGTGGGAGCCGCGGTGGGAACTGCGGTGGGAACTGCGGTGGGAACTGCGGTGGGAACAGCAGTGGGTACCGCGGTGGGAACTGCGGTGGGTACTGCAGTGGGAACTGCGGTGGGTTCGGGAGTGGGATCGGGCACGATGGGACCGTAGGGGTTGGTGCTGTAGCTGATCGTTCCTGCGCCGGTCTCCTTCCACAGATAGGTCTTGTTGTTGGTGTAGGTGTTGCTCATGATGAAGTACGAATTGTTGCCCAACACGAGGTAGGGATACGATTCGCCGCCAACAGTGTTCTCAAGCTTCATGCAGCCATAGCCACCATCGTATTCGATATTCCAGTTGATCCACTGGGAAGCGCTGTAATTCGAATCGAGATTCCAAAGAGTGCCGGTGTATGCGCCGAGGTAGCAGCCGGTCGCTTCATTGGTGATGGTGTAGGTTGAGCCGGTGCTCAGAATGTCGAATACGTACTCATCGGAAACGTTGCGGAGCATATTGCCGTCAAGCTGCATGCCGGTGCTTGCATAGGGGATGGCACCGCCAGCGCTTGCGCTCTCGAGCGAAACCGTGGTTCCGGGAGACTTGAGCACGGTGAGGTTGCTGTCCGCGCCGGAGGTGATGACGTAGCGGCCGTCGTATTCGCCGCGTTCGTCGCTGCTGCCGGCTACAAGCTGGTAAACGGTTTCACCGGTGCCGCCGCCCTCGACCATGGAGTAAAGTGCATAGAGCGCGTAGGAGTTGCCGACAACGTAGGAGCTGCCGGGGCGATAGTAGTTGGGAGCGGATTTGATATCGTCATCTTCGCCGCTGTCATTGATCGTGGTCTCGCACCAGCCGATGAAGTTCCAACCGTCGGGAATGAAGCTTACGCCATCGGGAAGCTGGACGGTATCACCGCTGTATGCGTTGATGTAGCTCTCGGGCATACCGCAGGCGTAGAGGTTGATCGTAACGAGCTGCCTCGGAGCAAAAACTACCATTACGGTGCAATCGGAGGAGGGAGCTACGGTGATGGTGTTGCCGCTGACATTCAGAGTGCCGTTGCCGGAAACGATGTATGCATCAGCGAGGTAATAGCCGCTGTACGGATTAGCGGTGATGGTGTTGCCGCTTACCTGTACGGAACCGTAGGAGCTGTTGTTTACCTGAGCGTTTACGCTGTAGGAAGCCTGAGCAACGCCGGTGAAAGCCTTGATGCGGAAGTCACCGTTGCTGGGGCAATCGGTCCAGGAGCTGCTGCTTGATTCCTTGTAGTAGGAGGTGTTGCCGTTGTTCTTATGAGTCCAGCTTACCCAGGAGTAATTTGCAGAAGCATCATAGGGCATGTGGACGGAGCCGGAGCGGACACTGAGGGTGACCACTACGGAGAAGGTTTCGCCATTGCTGATCGAAACGGGGGTGTCGAGAACGGCGGTGTGATAACCGGGGAAGTCCACGGAGCCGGTCTTGGTGGACATCAGGGTACCCGAGGTGGGGTTGGTGGAGCTTGAGAGGTTCTTGTAAACCTTGATGGTGTAGCTGGTGCCCTCATCGCCGGGAGCAAACGCAACGGCGGTGATGGTCTCGCTGGCCTTCGCGGTGAAGATGTTTGCTACGGAAGCATTGTTGCCAAGCGTCCTGCTGCTGGTGTCGTTGGTGGTGCCGTCGTACTGATAGCAGTTGGTGTAAACATCGGAGTTTACAGCCTTGTAGAACGCGCAGTCTTCGTTGCGGGAGGGAACGTCCTCATAGGAGAGGTAGAAGTAGCCGCTTCTGCCCCAGCTGGAGCCCCAGGAGTTTTTGATGATCCATGCGCCGGGAGAGCTGGGTCTTGCGCTGGAGTTGAAGTTGCTGGTTGCGTAGTTGTCGTCCCAGCCAACAACGGTAACGGCGTGGTTAGCATACTGGCTGGACTTGTAGCAGTAGCCGCCGGTGCTGGAGTTTACGTAGCTGTCGGAATGGTAGTAGGCAATGTAGCCCGCGCCGTATTCCATAATGGCTCTCTTGACCGCATCCTTGTTGGAGGTGGGGATCCACACAACGTCGGTAACGCGGGCAACGTTGTAGTTGTATGCGTACTGCGAGTTGAGGCCGGAGGAGGAAGCCGCGCTGTAAGCAAGCGCGGAGGTGCTTTCGGAAGCGGGGCCGGTGCCGCGCAGGAAGGTATAGGTGGAATGGTACGCCGTTCCGCCGAGGTTAAGGTAGCTGGAGGAAGGGGTGGTCTTATCGCCGGTGAGCATTCCGAGCTTGTCATAAGCGCTGGTGTAGTTGAACCATGCAAGATGATACTCGGAAAGGTTCATGCCGGTGGTTGCGGCAGCGCCGGTCTGAGCGTTGATGATGCCGTGCTTGACCATGTATGCCTCAACAGCGGCAACGGAAGCGTGCGCCCAGCAGGTTCCGTAGGGGTTCTGGTTCTTAACGGAGGAAATGTAGCCGTAATCGCGGCTGTCGTACTTTGCGGGGAGGGGATCGCGGGTGTCTTCAAGTTCGCCCTTCAGATAGGCTTCGGTGAGAGCATGTCCTCCGGTTCGTTCGGTGTGTACGTGGCCGAAGGTTCTTCCGTCAGTGCTCATTGCGCTGTCGAAGGAAGCTTCATTGACGGTATCGGAAGTTATAACTTCCTCAACGGGAATCTCGATCACTCCTTCGGAGGCACCGAGAGCGGACAACGGCAATACGCCGAAGACCATGATCGCAGCGATAAGCAGCGACACAAATTTTTTAAACGAGTGCTTCATGCGAGGTATCTCCTTTGCGTTATTTTTTTTGCATCATACCCATGATGCTGGGGAAGCGAGGTTTTTTATACCCTCCCGGAGCTTTTTGAAAAGCTCCGGGGATTGGCTAATGTTGATCGGTGACGCTTAGGTTTCCGATGGGTAACGCGGTTAGGCCGCATACTTCTGCTCAACAAGCGCGAGCTGCTGCATTTTGAGCACGTTTACAGTCAGGTACATTTGCTTGATATCGCTGACTTCAACGCTGACAACTTCGCTGTATCCGCTCACGGAATGCTCATTCACAGCACGGATCTTGTAGCAGTAAACTCCGGGCTCGAGCAGAGTGTTGTCGGTGAAGCTCGTTTCGGTCAGGCTGGCAACGAGGGTGTAAGTCTTGATATCGGCTTCGCGGTAGACCTCATAGTGAGTTGCGCCGGCCACAGCATTCCAAGTGATGACGGGCTTGAAATCAACGATGGTCGCGCGTACACCGGTGGGCGCATCGAGTTCATCTCCGTAGACCTCAACGCTGACTACCACGCTGAATTCGCTCACGATCTCACCGTTCACAGCCTGAACCTTGTAGGAGTATTTTCCGGGTTCAATAACGTTGTTGTCGGTGAATACATCTTCGTTCGTGATGCCTACCAGAGTGTATGTCTTGATGTCGCTCTCGCGAAAAACACTATAGTGCAGCGCGCCGTTTACAGCGTTCCAGCTTATTACGGGCTTGGAATTAACAATGCTCACATTCACGCCGGTGGGCGCAGGCAGGGCATTGGCAGCGGCAACGGTAACGCTTGTATAGGTGCTGGTTGTGCCGAGAGTGCCGCTTGCATCGACCGCACGAACCTTGTAGTAGTAGGTCTTGCCTACGGTCAGTGCAGCATCATCGGTGAAGGAGGTTCCGGTTGCGGTGCCTACGCCGGCATACGAACCGGATGCCTTGGTGGCGCGGTATACCCTGTAGTTGACCGCTCCGCTCACTGCACTCCAGGTGATGACGGGCTTGCCGTTGACACAGCTCGCACCTACGTTAGCGGGCGCCGGAAGCGGACCGCTGGGCGGGAAGTTTGCAAGGGCGGCGTTTGCGCCCTGAACGATAGCATCACAGGTGACGGTCGCGCCGGAGATCACATCAATGTTGCTCGTGCCCTGATTGTTGATGATCTGCTGCGGGATACCCGGCCTGCTGCCGCTGCCGTTGATAGCAAGATTATAATAAGGTGCACTGTCGCCAAGGTTATTGGCGGTTACGCTTACATTGGTGATCGTGCCGTTGTTCTTGGTAACATAAACGGTAACGGTGTAGTTGAAGCCCACAACGGTCGCAGTTCCGCTGTAGGTAGTGCCGCTGGGAGCGGGAGTCGGAGTGGCGGTATCTGCGGTAACGGTTACGCTCGCATAGGCGCTGGTCGTGCCGAGGGTGCCGCTTGCATCGACTGCACGAACCTTGTAATAGTAGGTCTTGGGCATACGAGCCGGATGCCTTGGTGGCGCGGTATACCCTGTAGTTGACCGCTCCGCTGACTGCGCTCCAGGTGATGACGGGCTTGCCGTTGACACAGCTCGCACTTACGTTGGCAGGCGCGGGAAGCGGACCGCCGGGGGTGGGAGTCGCAGTGGGTGCGGGAGTCGGAGTGGTGGTGCCTGCGGTAACGGTTACGCTCGCATAGGCGCTGGTCGTGCCGAGGGTGCCGCTTGCATCGACTGCACGAACCTTGTAATAGTAGGTCTTGCCTACGGTCAGTGCAGCATCATCGGTGAAGGAGGTTCCGGTTGCGTTGCCTACGCCGGCATACGAGCCGGATGCCTTGGTGGCGCGGTATACCCTGTAGTTGACCGCTCCGCTGACTGCGCTCCAGGTGATGACGGGCTTGCCGTTGACACAGCT
>CADBGC010000032.1:0-15798 GCA_902794055.1 uncultured Eubacteriales bacterium
TGGCCGATGCCCACATCTACGGGCCGGACAGTATTATGCTGGACCTGGAAGATTCCGTAACCATGGCGGAGAAAGACGCTGCACGCCTGTTGGTGTACAACGCCCTCAAATCCATCGATTATGGCAACACGGAGATGGTGGTGCGGATTAATCCGCTGAATACCCCCTACGGGAAGAAGGACGTGGAAGCGGTGGTGAAAGCCGGCGTGGACGTGATTCGCATGCCCAAGACGGAAACGGCCGATGAGGTGCGCGAACTGGAAGCCGAGATTCTCAAGGTGGAAACTGAAATTGGCCGGGTGGGGGAGACGCGCATCATGGCCGCCATCGAGAGTGCGCTGGGTATAGTGAATGCCTACCAGATTGCCACGGCCTCGGAGCGCATGATGGGCATTGCCCTGGGCGCCGAGGATTATTCGGCCAACCTGAAGACCAACCGGACCCCGGGCGGCGCGGAACTGCTGCTGGCCCGCGAGCAGATTGTGGTGGCCGCCCGAGCCGCCGGAATCGCCTGCTTCGACACGGTCTATTCCAACCTGGACGACATGGAAACTTTCCGCAAGGAAGTGGAGCTTATCAAGACGCTGGGCTTTGACGGCAAATCCATCATCAACCCGCGCCAGATAGAGGTGGTGAACAGCGTGTTCACGCCTACCGAGAAGGAAATCACCAAGGCCAGGGCCGTGGTGGCCGCCATCAAGGAGGCCCAGGCCAAGGGGTCCGGCGTTATTTCCCTGAACGGAAAAATGGTTGACCGTCCGGTGGTCCTGCGGGCCGAGCGCACCATTGCCCTGGCCGTAGCCGCCGGTGTTATTGACAAGGAGGAAGAGCTATGAGAAACTCAAAAGTAGTAAGCCTGGAAGAGGCCATCAAACGTTCCGGCCTGCAAAATGGCATGACCGTCAGTTTTCACCATCATTTCCGCGGAGGAGACAAGGTGGTGAACCTGGTTATGGACTGTCTGGCCCAAATGGGCTTCAAGGACCTCAAGCTGGCGGCTTCCAGCCTCTCGGACGTTCACAAGCCGCTTATCGAACATATCAAAAACGGCGTCATCACCGGCATTTCCACCTCCGGACTTCGCGGAGAGTTGGCCGATGCCATCTCCCACGGCCTGATGAAGGAGCCGGTGGTGTTCCGAAGCCACGGCGGCCGCGGCAGCGCCATTGCGAGTGGAGAGCTCAAGATTGACGTGGCCTTCCTGGGAGCATCGGCCTGTGACGAGCTGGGCAATGCCTGCGGTGTGCCCCGCAGCGAGCATGCCAAGAGCATCTGCGGCTCCCTGGGTTATGCCCTGCCGGATGCCCGCTATGCCAAGCATGTGGTGGTGATTACCGACGACCTGGTGCCCTATCCCAATATGCCGCAGAGCATATCGGCCGCCGACGTGGAAAGCGTGGTGGTGGTGGACTCCGTGGGAGACAGCTCCAAGATTGCCGCCGGTGCCATCCGCGATTCCAAGAATCCGAGGGATATCCTGCTGGCCAAACAGGCTGCCAAGGTGATTATCAACTCCGGTTATTTCGAAGACGGCTTCAGCATCCAGACGGGTACGGGCGGCGCTTCTTTGGCTGCCGTCAAGTACATCCGCGAAGAAATGCTCAAGCGGAACATCAAGGCCAGTTTTGCCCTGGGCGGCATTACGGCGCACATGGTGAAACTGCATGAGGAGGGCCTTATCGGCAAACTGATTGACGTGCAGTCCTTTGACAAGGTGGCGGCGGAATCCATTGCCCGGGACCCGCTTCATCAGGAAGTCTCCGCCGTGGAATATGCTTCCGGGCAGCATCTGGGCAGTGCCACGCATGCCCTGGATATCGTAATCCTGAGCGCCTTGGAGGTGGATGTCCATTTCAACGTGAACGTGCTGGTGGGCTCTGACGGCATTATCCGCGGGGCTATCGGCGGTCACCAGGATACAGCGGCAGACAGTGCCCTCAGCATTATCGTATGCCCGCTGCTGCGCGGCCGCATTCCCTGTGTGGTGCCCAAGGTGACAACGCTCATCACCCCCGGCAAGTCCGTGGACGTGGTGGTGACGGAATATGGCATTGCCGTGAATCCGCTCCGGCCCGAAATCGCAGAAAGGCTGAAGGCTGCCGGCCTCAAGCTGGTGGATATCGAGGAGCTGGCCCGCAAGGCCACGTCCATCATCGGCACGCCCGATTCGCTTCCTTTCGGAGACCGGGTTGTAGGCGTGGTGATGAACCGCGACGGTTCCGTTTTAGACAAGATTTACAATATCCGATGAATTTGCTTATAGCTCTTGTAAGCGCCGTCATGCTGCTGGCGCAGGAGCCGGAAAGGCTTCCTGTGCCGGCGGAGGCGATGGGCACTTCGGTACAATACGACGTCCGTTTCGTCCGCGGCGCTTTCAGGGCTAAGATGGCCCGCGCCACCATCGGCCTGAATTCCGCCCTCCGGGACAAGAAGGAGGCCGTGTCGGTCAGTTTCAGTGTGCGTGCCGTGAATCTGTTCCGCCTTCTGATGAAGGGGGAGTACAACGTCACCACCTTCTGTGAGAGGGAAAACGCGGCCCCCCTCTATTATACGTCCCTGATTAAGCCCAAGGGAAGGACGCTCCATCACGAGATTTTCTATACCGGCTATCCCGGAGTCATCAAGATGACGAAAACGGCGGTGGACGACGGGGAAAAGGTGCTGGACATAGATTTTGAGCAGGACGGCCTGTCCATGGACCTGGCCTCTGTGTACATGTTCATCCGGAGCCTGAAGCCGGAGAGCCTGTCTTCTCCCTTCCGTTTTTATGTCCTGATGACGCAGGCCAAGGTTCCGGCCGACCTCTACTACATGGGCATGGACAGCGAATTCTGGCCCGGGAAGAGCCTGGTCCATTACAAAATCCTGATGCCCCAGAGAGGCCTTATGGAAGATGGCAGCGGAAACGAGCTGCACGTCTGGATGGAAGCGGACGGAAGAAAGGAGATGGTGGGGCTTGACATCAAACTGTCCAAGGCCCACGTGGAAGCCCGCCTGAGAGAATGAGCCGGATAAGCCTGGAAATGCTTCTGGAAAGCCGCGACCGCCGGGCTGCCCGCCGCCAGGAACTCTTGGCAGCCTATCCCGCCTGCAGTCTTGTCTGCATGACGGTGCAGCTTCCCGGGCCGATAAAGCGGAATGCCACATCCCTAATAATAGGCGGAGCCGGTCTTCAGGCCCTGCTGGACAAGTTCGGCAGCTGTTTGAAGCACATTCAGGTGCGTGACTTGGAAAGCGGCTACGAGGCCTATCTGCTGGTCCCGCTGCCTGCCGCCCTGGTCAAACGCCTCTGCTGTGAAATCGAGGACAGCCACCCCCTGGGCCGATTGATGGATATAGACGTGGCAGGCCGGGAAGGACCGCTGGACAGGGCCTCGCTGGGCCTTGAGCCCCGCCGCTGCCTGCTGTGCGAAAACGAAGTGCGTTACTGCATGCGCGCCAAAAGCCATTCGCAGGATGAGCTGCTGGCCAAAATTAACGAGATGGTAAGCAAATTCTGTCAGAAATAGAAATAATTGTAAGTTTTCTTTGGAAAGATATATAAAAGTGTTACATTTGTAATGTGATTCCCTTACAGGCGGAACCGGGAGTATTGGAAAGCCTGTTGGATGATGTATCGCTACGAAAACCACACCATACAGGAACTGCCTTTGAGCGTTCCTCACTACCACAATGTGGTGGAGCGCTTCCTCGGAGAAAACGGACTCCGCCTGGAAGCACTTGATTCGTATTTCGTTGTAGAAGACGCTGAGGGCCGGATTCTGGCCGGTGCCGGCATGTCCGGAGACCTTATCAAATGTATAGCCGTTGCTTCCGAAGCTCGAAGTGAGGGCTTGGTGGCCCCGCTGGTGTCCCATCTCATTTCCCAGGCCGCCTCCCGCGGAATCACGGAGCTGAAACTGTTCACCAAGCCGGAGAACGGGCGCATTTTCGAGAGCCTGGGCTTTCACGTGATTGCCCGCGCCCCGCTGGCCGTCCTCATGGAAAACGGCCGGGGACTGGAGCGCTATGGCAGCTATCTTCGCTCTTTCTCCCGGAAAGGCCGATGCGGGGCCGTGGTGATGAATGCCAATCCCTTCACCCTGGGGCACCGCTATTTGCTGGAGCAGGCGGCTTCCCGGGTGGATGCGCTCTTTGTGATTCCCGTGCGGGAAGATTCTTCTTCTTTCCGCTATCAGGAGCGCATTGCCATGATAAGGGACGCCGCGCCCGCCGGGGTGACGGTGCTGGAGGGGAGTGCCTATCAGATATCGGCCGCCACATTCCCTACCTATTTTCTGAAAGACCTCTCCGATGCGGCCGAGACGCAGATGCGCCTGGACCTGGATTTGTTTGCCGGACATATCGCTCCGGCGCTGGGCGTGTCCGTGCGCTTCGTGGGCTCCGAACCCTCCGACGCCCTCACCGCCCGCTACAATGAGCTGATGAAGGAAGTCTTGCCGGAGGTGGTGGAGATTCCGCGGCTGAATGCCATTTCCGCGTCGGCTGTGCGGGCTGCGCTGGATGCTGCTTCCTTTGCGGCGGCATCGGCCCTTTGTCCTAAGAGCACCCGGCCTTATCTGCTGGGGTATCTGGCTCAGCGGGCGCTTCGGATGGAAGTGGATACAGGCTTGAAACCCGGCTTGGTGGGCCCTGATTCCAACGGCGCCCATCAGGATATGGATTACCGTGTGATGCGGGAGGGTATCGAGGCCCTTCGGCCCTTCTGGCCCCGGATGGCATCGGCCCATAGCGCGCAGGAACTCCGGGAACTGGGCTTGGAGGCCGAAAAGGCCATGCTGGAGGCTACCGGCGGGGTGAATACGCACCGCGGGGCCATCTTCGCCCTGGGCCTGGCCCTGTATGCCCGTGGAATGGAAATGTCTGTTAATGAGGAAGTTATGCAAAACAACCTAAGTAAAATTGCCCAGGTTGTTTTGCGTAATTCGCTGGATAAGAGCGAGTTGCATTCCACGCATGGAGAGGCAGCCGTGCAGCGGTATGGCGTCAAGGGTGCCCGTGCGATGGCTACTGAAGGCTATCAGGCCCTATGGTCTGAATGGCTTCCGCTTTACAGATTCTTGAGTTCAAGGCCCAAGGAGGAGAGGATGCAACTGACTCTGCTTAAAATCATGTCCACCCTGGACGACACCTGCGTGATTCACCGTGCGGGCTATGAGCGGGCGCAGGAGGTGAAAAAAGAAGCGAAAGAGATGCTTCGCTACGCCCTTCGGCAAACTCAGAATAAGCAAGACTGGAAAGAAAAACTGAAAGACATGTGCGGCCGATATGCCCGGGAGGGGATTTCTCCGGGCGGGGCGGCCGACATGCTGGCATTGACAATATTTACCGATTCAATCATATCATGATTACACTTCATCCGAATGGAGTATATCTCCTCGATGGAAAAACCATCGCCTCCGAGGCCGCTTTGGACAAAGACCGGGCCCGTGAAAACACCATCGCCTACCAGATTCTGCGTGCGCATGATGTCGGTGCGGCGGGGGAAGGAACATGCGAAAAGCAGTTCCGCATTCGCTTTGACGCCATGGTAAGCCATGACATTACCTATGTGGGCATTATCCAGACGGCTCGCGCCAGCGGCCTCCGGAAGTTCCCGCTGCCCTATGCCATGACCAACTGCCACAACTCCCTGTGCGCGGTAGGCGGCACCATCAATGAGGACGACCATGTGTTCGGCCTTTCCGCAGCCAAGAAGTACGGTGGAATCTATGTGCCTGCCAATCAGGCGGTTATTCATCAGTATGCCCGTGAGGCCCTGACGGCCTGCGGCAACATGATTCTGGGATCCGACTCCCACACCCGCTACGGCTCGCTGGGCAACATGGGCGTTGGCGAAGGTGGCGGAGAGCTGGTGAAGCAGCTGCTGGAAAACACCTGGGATATTAAGGCCCCCGAGGTGGTGCTGGTTTGGCTGGAGGGTAAGCCGCGGAGGGGAATCGGCCCGCATGATGTGGCCATTTCCCTGGTGAAAGCCACCTTCGAGAGCGGCTTTGTAAAGAACAAGGTGCTGGAATTCGCCGGCCCCGGCGTGAAGGAACTGCCCATCGACTTCCGCAACGGCATTGATGTCATGACCACCGAAACCACCTGCCTCAGCTCCATCTGGGTAACGGATGAGGAGGTGAAGCGTTACTTTGAGATGCATGGCCGTCCCCAGGCCTACAAGGAGCTGGCTCCGGGCGCCGTGGCTTACTATGATTCCATGATTACCGTGGACTTGAGCAGCCAGGAGAGCATGATTGCCCTGCCTTACCACCCGTCCAACGCCGTGAGCATCCACGAACTGCAGGCCAATCCCGAAAAGGTTCTCAAAGCCATCGAGGAAGATACCGTCAAACGTTTCGGAGACAAGGTGCATCCGGACCTGATGAGCAAAATCCGGGACGGCAAGGTGCATGCCGACCAGGGCATCATCGCGGGCTGCTCCGGCGGCACTTACGACAATCTTTCCGAAGCCGCCACCATCCTGAAGGGCAAGTCTATCGGCAACGACTACTTTACCATGAGCGCCTATCCCCAGAGCACGCCCGTGTACCTGGCTACCACGCGCAACCACATTGCCGAAGAGCTGTTGGAGGCCGGCGTAGTGATTAAGCCCGCCTTCTGCGGCCCTTGCTTCGGCGCCGGTGACGTGCCCTCCAACAACGGCCTTTCCATCCGTCACACCACCCGTAATTTCCCCAACCGGGAAGGCTCCAAGCCCGGTCAAGGACAGATTTCCATGGTGGCCCTGATGGACGCCCGTTCCATTGCCGCCACGGCTGCAAACGGCGGTGTCATCACCGCTGCCACGGATATTGAATACGAAGATACCCACAAGCCTTACCAGTTTGACGGACACATTTACGAGAAACGCGTGTATAACGGCTTCGGCAAGGCCATGCCCGAAGAACCGCTCCGCTACGGCCCCAATATCAAGGACTGGCCGGTGATGCCCGCCATGCAGGAGAACATGCTCCTGGAACTGGCCGCCGTGATTCACGACCCCGTGACCACCACCGACGAGCTCATCCCTTCCGGTGAAACCTCCAGCTACCGCAGCAACCCCCTCCGCCTTGCGGAGTTCGCGCTCTCCCGCCGCGTTCCCGAGTATGTTGGCCGCTCTAAGCAGGTCATGGCTATGGACTTTGAGCGCCGCGCAGGCCAGAAGCCCGAGCGCATGATGGAAGCCCTCAAGCAGGTCGGCAACGCCGATGAGCTTATCAAGACCACCGGCTTCGGCTCCTGCGTCTTTGCAAACAAGCCCGGCGACGGCTCCGCCCGCGAGCAGGCGGCGAGCTGCCAGCGCGTTCTCGGCGGCTTTGCAAACATCTGCTACGAGTACGCCACCAAGCGCTATCGCTCCAACTGCATCAACTGGGGCATCCTTCCCTTCACCATCGCGGAAGGCACCGAGTTCAACTATGACTGCGGCGATTTCGTATTCGTTCCCGGCGTCCGCGAAGCGGTCGAAAAGGGCATCGAGGAGATCCCCGCGAAGGTCATCACCAAAGCTGGCGTTAAGGATATCACCCTCTACATCAAGGGCCTCACTCAAGACGAGAAGGAGATCCTCCTTGAGGGTAACCTTATGAACTACTATAAGGCACACATGGAAGACTGATCCGTATTGCCTGAAAACAGTATAACATGATAATAACGATCCCCCGGCAAGCCGGGGGATCGTTGTTGTGCCGTTTTAATTCTATTGAATAATTCAGCGCTCCGATTTATTCTCGAAATAGCCCTCGAGGGGTTTGAACACGAGCATAGCCACAACGAGCGTTATTACGAGTTCGGCGAGCATATACCAACCGTTGTAGAGCGCGGAGTAGAGCGCGGGCGAGGTCATGGTCAAGCCGAAGAAGGTTTCGGGCATCCACTCCTTCCAGATCCAAACACCGGTGACGAAATGGCAGAGGAAGCGAATGAAGAAGGTTACGATTATGCCGATGGCAACGCCCTTTCTGCCCTTGCCGAATGCGCCTGCAAGACCGATCACGGTGTAGGCCACAATATAATCGAGGAAGATAACGCCGAAGGCCATCGCGGTGCTCGAAGCATAGCCGACATTATCAAGACCGAAGATGAGCTGGATGATGCTGTAAACAAATGCGGTGGTGATGCCCCAGCGCCAGCCGTGGCGGTGGCTGATGATAACGAGCGGAAGCATGCTTACGATGGTTACACCGCCGCCATAGGGCAGGTCGATCTTTATAAGACTGCAAACGGTTGCAACGGCGACCATGAGCGCGCTTTCGGTGAGCAGGGTCGGGGTGATGCGCTTATTTGCAATGCCCTTTTTGCCGAAATGGGTGAAGGCGATCAGCGCAACGAAGCCCGCTGCGATAACGCCGCCGATAACGGAGAGGATTATGCTGTTTTTATCCGTTTCCTCTTCTTCCTCTTCCTCATCCTCGGAAGCGCCGGTGGTCACGGTGTCCCCCGCATCTGCGCTGTCGCCCGCTTCGGGCTTTTCGTCGACTGCTGCGGTTGGTTCGGCTTCTGCGAGCGCGCTTGAAACGGGGCGAAGGAAGCCCGTCAGCGAAACGAGCGCAAGGAGCGCGAGGGCGAAGGCGAAAAGCCTTGCGATGGATGCACGGTTTGGTTTAAACATTTTTTCTCCACAAAACAAAATCCCCCGCAAACGGTGCGGAGGCATAATACTGCATGAATTTCCGTACCGCTTCCCTACGCAGGCATTACCCCAACAGGTTCAAAGGCTCTATCTCAGCGTTTTCCGAATGAAACGCGCGCCCAGCGGAAGTATTCTGTTTTTCGTGCGATATTATAATACAGAAGTTCGAAAAATGCAAGAGAAGAAGCAAAATATAGGAAAAGGGGCCGCAGCCCCCCAATTGCTCAAAAATAATCGTCAGCCTTTGCATCGTATTCGTATTGCTCGGCTTCGCAGTCAAGCGTGGTGTCGAAGGGGCTTTCGGCGCTAATCTCGGCTTCGTCCTCCCATGGATCGGGCTCCGTCTGCTTTGAACCACCGAACAGCGCCATCAAGAGCCCGACTATGCCGAAAATGAGCGGCAGTATGATAAGCCCGAAGAAGCGCAGAAGGATAGCAAAAAGTATAAGTGCAATTCCGCCCACCATAACAAAACAACTCCTTTCAAACAGTGACCGAGCTGTCGGCATTAGTTTTTCATGCTTATCTCGCTTGAGAGCACGGTGACCCGATCGCTTTCAACCAGCAGAAGCCCGCTTCCGCATGAGAACTCGCGCATTTCGCCGCCCGGCAGGATGAAATGACAGTCCGCAGGCTTTAATACCGTTACGAACGGGATATGCCCCGCGAGTATGCCGAGGGAGCCCTCCGTTCCTCGAACGGAGAGCCGCACGGCCTCGCCATTGTATTGATCCCCCGCGGGGGTGGAGATTCGGAGCCTGTATTCCTTCATAGTTCTCTTAGTGAATAGTTAATGATGAATAATGAATAGTGAATAGTTCAGGTTGAAATTCCTGCGGAATTTCTTGCTTTTTTAGTCTTTATCCATTATTCCGGTTTTGCGCTTCGGTTTATTTCTCGAGCTTGGCCGCCTTTTCCACGGCTTCGTCGATGCTGCCCACGAACAGGAAAGCTGATTCGGGCAGGTCGTCGTGCTTGCCCTCGATTATCTCACGGAAGCCGCGGATGGTCTCGCTTCTCGGCACGTATTTGCCGGTGAAGCCCGTGAACTGCTCCGCAACGGAGAAGGGCTGCGAGAAGAAGCGCTGTATCTTTCGAGCACGGGCAACGGTGAGCTTATCCTCCTCGGAGAGCTCATCAAGACCCATGATCGCGATGATGTCCATAAGTTCATTATAGCGCTGAAGCAGCCTCTGCACTTCGCGCGCCACTTCATAATGCTCCCTGCCGACTACCTCGGGCGAGAGGATTCGGCTGGTAGATTCCAAAGGATCGACCGCGGGATAGATGCCCTGCGAAGCGATGCCGCGGCTGAGAACCGTGGTCGCATCCAGATGCGCGAATGTGGTCGCGGGTGCGGGGTCGGTAAGGTCGTCCGCAGGAACGTAGACCGCCTGAACGGAGGTGATGGAGCCGCGCTTGGTGGAGGTGATTCGCTCCTGAAGCGCACCCATCTCGGTGGCGAGCGTGGGCTGATAGCCAACGGCGGAGGGCATACGGCCAAGAAGCGCCGAAACCTCGCTGCCCGCCTGGGTGAAGCGGAAGATATTATCGATGAACAGAAGCACGTCCTGCCGCTCCTCATCGCGGAAGTATTCCGCCATGGTGAGGCCCGCAAGACCCACGCGCATACGCGCTCCCGGAGGCTCGTTCATCTGACCGTACACAAGCGCGGTCTTATTGAGAACGCCGGACTGCTTCATTTCGTTGTAAAGGTCGTTGCCCTCGCGGGTGCGCTCGCCAACACCGGTGAAGACCGAGATACCGCCGTGCTGCTTAGCGATATTGTTGATGAGCTCCATGATTATAACGGTTTTGCCGACGCCTGCGCCGCCGAAAAGACCGATCTTACCGCCCTTTGCGTAGGGGCAGATCAGGTCGATGACCTTGATGCCGGTTTCGAGTATCTCGGTTGAGGACGAAAGCTCTGCATAGGCGGGTGCGGGGCGATGGATCGGCCACTGCTCGCAGCCCTCGGGAGCGGGAAGCTCGTCCACGGGATCGCCAAGCACGTTGAAGATGCGCCCAAGCGTTTGCTTGCCAACGGGCACGCTGATCGGCGCGCCGGTGTCGGTAACGATCTCGCCGCGCTTTAAGCCGTCGGTCGATTCCATAGCGATGCAGCGGGCGGTGTTGCCGCCGATATGCTGTGCTACTTCAACAGCGAGCACGTCGTCGCCCACGGGGATGGTGAGCTCGTTGAGTATCGCGGGAAGTTTGCCCGGCTCGAAGCGAACGTCCACAACGGGGCCGATGACCTGCGCAACAACGCCGGTGTTTTTCTTTACGGTTTCTTTCTTTTCCATCTGCATACTCCTATGCCGTTTTTCGCTTTAAAACGCCTTAATTCTCGCCCGCGCCCGCAACTATCTCGACTATCTCCTGCGTGATAGCGCCCTGACGCGCACGGTTGTATTCAAGGCTCAAATTATCCTTCATAACGATGCCGTTCTTGGTTGCGGAGTCCATCGCGTAGCGCCTTGCGGCGACCTCGCTTGCGAAGCTCTCGCGCACCGCGCCGTAGATCATGCTTGAAAGGTATTCGGGTATCGCCACCTTCAAAACCTCTTCCGGCGAGGGCTCAAAAAGCATGGTCGCGGCGGAAGCGATCTCGTGCTCCTCGGCGGGAGCGGCGTTTTCTATCTGATTCTTTTTCTGATCGCGCCCCCTGTTTGAAAACATCTCCTTCGAGGCATTCTTATCGAGGGGCAGAAGCTGTGCGAGCACCGCGTTTTGAGTGAGGACCGATACGTAGCGCGTGGAAACTATCAGCACCTTATCGATCTCGCCGCTTTGATACCTTTCGCAGATGCCCTCGGCGAGCGCCTTCGCATCCTCCGGTTTAAAATGCTCGGTCGGGAAGCCGCTCGAGATAGGGCTCATTCTGCCGTGATTGCCGCTCAGTATCCTATCCACGCTGCGCTTGCCGATCGGGATGATCTCGCTCAGTTTTACGGTGTCCGCAAGGCGGAAGGCGTTTGCATTGTAGCCGCCCGCAAGACCGCGGTCGCCCGCGATCACGATGAGCAGCGTTTTTTCGCCGCTCTCCCCCGCCTTATGCCCCGCTATATAGGGCGATGCGGCGCATTCGGGGCTCTTTGAGAGCGCGGTGACCACGCTCTTCACCGCATCCGAATAGCTGCGCGAGGCGGCAAGCATTTCGGTCGCCCTGCGGATCTTGCCCGAGGCAACAAGCTGCATTGCCTTGGTGAGGTGCAGGGTCGATTCAACGCTTCTTATTCTTAATTTGAGACGCTTGATATTTGCGCTCATACTTTACTCCAAATAATGATTATGCGCGGTAGCTTTCGTTCATATCAACGAGAGCCGCCTTGAGGTTTTCAACGTCCTCGTCGTCGAACTTGCCCGCATCGAGCCTTGAAAGCAGCTCGCTGTAGTGCGTTTTAAGGAATTCATACAGCGCGGCTTCGTAGTCTGAAACGCCCGCAACGGGGATATCGTTCAGATAGCCCTTAGTAACGGCGTAGATTATCGCTGTCTGGCAGCCCACGGAAAGGGGTGCGTTGCGCTTCTGCTTCAAAACCTCAACGATGCGGTCGCCAAGATCGAGCCTTGCGCGGGTGTCCGCATCCAGATCGCTGCCGAACTGTGCGAACGCCTGAAGCTCGCGGTACTGAGAGTACAGCAGCTTGAGCTCGCCCGAAACCTTTTTCATGGGCTTGAGCTGCGCGCTGCCTCCTATACGGCTGACCGAGATGCCCGGGTTGATGGCGGGCATGATGCCGGCGTGGAAGAGCTCGGTTTCAAGGAAGATCTGACCGTCGGTTATAGAAATAACGTTGGTCGGGATGTAAGCGGAAACGTCGCCCGCCTGAGTTTCGATTATGGGAAGCGCGGTTATCGTGCCGCCGCCGTATTCGGGCGCAACGCTCGCCGCCCTTTCGAGCAGGCGGGAATGCAGGTAGAATACGTCGCCGGGGTAGGCTTCTCGTCCCGGAGGCCTTCTGATGAGCAGCGAAAGCGCGCGGTAGGCAACGGCGTGCTTGCTAAGGTCGTCGTAAACGATAAGAACGTCCCTGCCCTTTTCGCGGAAATACTCCGCCATCGCGCAGCCGGAGTACGGCGCGATATACTGAAGACACGCGCTCTCGGATGCGGAAGCGGAAACGATTATCGTGTATTCCATGGCGCCCGCCGCCTCGAGCCTGTCGGCTATCTGGGCAACGGAGCTGCTCTTCTGGCCTATCGCGACGTAGATGCAGATAACGTCCTTGCCGCGCTGATTGATTATGGTATCCACCGCGATCGCGGTCTTTCCCGTCTGGCGGTCGCCGATTATGAGCTCGCGCTGACCTCTGCCGATCGGGATCATGCTGTCGATAGCCTTGATGCCGGTCTGAAGCGGCACGGAAACGCTCTTTCTTCTTATGATTCCGGGCGCTTCGGACTCTATCGGCCTCGTTTCGCTCGTGGGAACGGGGCCCTTGCCGTCTATCGGAGCGCCGAGTGCGTTCACGATCCTGCCGAGGAGCGCCTCTCCCACGGGGACGGAAACGACCCTGCCCGTTCTGTGCACCTCGGTGCCCTCGTGGATATCCGCGGTGTCGGAAAGAACGGCGATGGAAACGATCTCGTCCTCAAGGTTCTGAGCGATGCCCACGCTGCCGTCCGGAAAAACGAGCATCTCATTCGCTACGCAGTTGCGAAGCCCGTGCGCCTTGGCGATGCCGTCGCCCACGAGGATGACGGTGCCCGTTTCGAAAAGCTCAACGCGGCTTCGGTAGCTCTTTATCTGTTCTTTTATGATCGAACTGATTTCTTCGGGGCGAAGATTCATTTTTTCATTTCCTCCAGGATCTCGGTTATGCGTGAGCGCAGACTGCCGTCGTACAGCCTGCCGTCTATTTTAACTATCATTCCGCCGACAATGGTTTCATCTACCCTTGTGCGAAGCTTTATGCGCCTGCCCGTTGATTTTTCAAGTCGGGTTTGGAGCTTTTTGCGTTCATCATCGCTCAGCTCGCGAGCGGAATATGCCTCTGCGATCGAGATATTTTTTAAAAGATTATACTGCTTTTCAAATTCATCTTGGCAATCGGAGAAAGAGCGAATATAGCCCTTCTCGGTGAGCAGGCAGATAAAATCGGAAACGCAGTCCGGCACTCTGCCGTGGAACGCGCCGCCGATCGCGCCGATGCGCTCTTCGATCGGGATCCCCGGCGTTGCGAGAAAGTCAACGTACATCGGCTCTTCTTCGAAGAGCTTTGAGCAGCCTTCAAGCGCCTCGGCCACTTCGTCGAGATTATTCTGCTCCCTTGCCAGAAGGAAGATCGCGTTGCCGTATTCAGTGCCTATTGCCGACATTGCCGCCACCGTTTCCTTCCGTACCTATATCGCTTATGAACGAATCGATAAGCTCCTCGTGATCCGCAGCGTTTATCTCGCGCTCAAGCAGCTTCTCCGCAAGGCGCACCGAAAGCTCGGCGATCTCCTTTTTCATGGTGGATTCCGCCTCGCTCTTGGCAAGCTCTATCTCGTTTTCGGCGCGGCGCATGATCCCCGCCGCCTTTTCCTCGGCCTCGGAGATAATGCTCGTGCTGCGTGCACGCGCATTCTGCTGCGCTTCACGAATCAGCTCGTCGCACTCCTCATCGGCGCCGAGCAGCTTTTTCTCGTATGCTTCACGATCCGAGTTCGCCTGATCGAGCACTTCCTGCGCAAGCGAATAGACCTCGTCCACCTCCCGCTGCCGTCTGTCGAGCGTTTCTCGCACGGGCTTATACAGGAATTTTTTGAGAACGAGGAACAGAATGAGCAGATTCGCAAGCGATATCACAATCTGCCAGATGTTTACGGAAATAACATCTAAGGTTTGCATTACTGTTTACCCCCAACAGGTGGTATACCGCCCGCAGCGAACCGTCCATGCACGAATCGGAGCATGATCGCGAACGCCGCAGACCGTTTTAGAAAAGAAACTTATCAGCCGCCGATGACGGACTTGAGCACGTTTGCGAAGATATTGGGCGCAACGAAGATGAGCATGATCGCGATAACGAGCGCATAGATACCGGTGGTCTCCGCGATGGCGCAGCCCATTATCATGGTCGAGGTTACCTCGCTCTTTGCTTCGGGCTGGCGGCCGATGGCTTCGCAGGCCTTTGCAACAGCCTGACCTTCGCCGATGCCGGGGCCGATGCCCGCGATCATAGCGATGCCCGCGCCGAGTGCGCAGCAGCCGAGAATGATTCCCATTGCAAGTTCCATTGTACTTTTCCTCCTATCGCCGCTTTTGCGGCTTGATTGTTGAATTTATAGGTCAAGCGGCGTTTTTATTGCTGCGCCGCAGTTCCTTCTTTTCCATTCGTTTTTCGTACAGCTCCTTGGGGAAGCCGCCCGAGATATTGAGCATGGTCAGCATTGCGAAGATGAACGCCTGAAGGCAGCCGCTGAACACGTCGAAGTATACGCTCAAAACAGCGGGCAGACCGACCTGCAAAAACGGAATGCTTCCGAGCGAGCCGAATATCGAGCGGGTCAGGCCGCCGAGCGCGCTTGCTATCAGCGCGGAAATGACGGAGCCCGAGAGAATGTTTCCGAAATGACGGAAGCTCATGGAGATCGGAGTTGCTATCTCGCCTATCACGTTAAGCGGAGCGAAGAACGGTATCGGCTCGAAATAGCCCTTGAGGTAATTGCCCACGCCGCCCTTGAGCTTATAATAGGTTATGAGGATGAAAACGAGCAGCGCCCAGCCGAACACGGTTGAAAAATCGGACGTCGGCGGGAAGAGACCAACGAGCGAAGAAAGGCTCGAAAACGCGGAGTAGCCGAGTATCGCGCAGATAAACGGTGAAAATTGGCTGAAATACTCCCCCATATTGCCTTGAACGAGCGAATCGGTCTTTTCCACCACCCATTCGGCGGCGAGATGACGGCGGCATTTAACGCCCGCTCTCATGCCGTGCGTCATATACAGAGCAAGCGCGGATATGGAGATCAGCACAAGCCAGCTATTGACGTTTGCTTCGGAAATAAGAAGGTTTTGAAGCGGGAGCTTAATCTCTTTGAAGACCATCGCGCCGGTTATCGAGATGCCCTCCGAGAGCGGCTTCGTGAGAACGCGAAGAACTATCCCGCAGGCGATAGGCAGTATCATCAGCAGGATAAGAAGAATATCTATGAGCTTGAACTTAAAAGTTTTTTTCAATTCCGAT
>CADBGC010000032.1:15825-29269 GCA_902794055.1 uncultured Eubacteriales bacterium
CAATTCCGATCCTCGCCCTCTTCTTCATCATAGGCGTTGTATTGAGGCTTTATCCACGCTCTTTCCCTTTCGGCGATCTGCTTTTTTGCGAAAAAAAGCTTGTATGCCGCAATGGTCAGCGTTGGGAAAACGAGCGGTATTGCGGCAGCGAATACGTTGAACACCTTGGGAAGCAGCGCCGCCATGCCGAGAAACGCCGCCATCATAAACAGCCTTCCCGTTTGCGATGCGCGAATCTTGAGAGCCGCCTTATCGGGCTCAAGCTTTACGCAGCGCTGCACGGTGAGACACATCAGGAAAAAATTCAGCACTGCCGCAAACGCACCGAGAAGATTTCCGAAAACCACTGTCATATCCCAGCGCTTTATAATAATGAAAACAAGCTGCATCACGATGCTCAGAACGAGCGTTCCGAGCGAAATGCGCAGCGTTTCGCGCTTTACAACGGGATCGACCATCAGCTTAAACCTCACTTCTCGCCCATTTTATCATAGAGCGATACTAAACGGAGCATATTATACCATAAAAGAAAATCACATTCAACCGTTTTCGCGCTTCTCAAGACGATTTATTCGGCTCGGCTCGGCTTTATATCAAAAAGGCCACCGCTTATCCGTTATCGAATAAGCAGCGAGCCTTTAAATTATGGTCTGCACGACCCGATTCAGTGCGGAAGATCGGTCAGCATACGGAACTCATAGCCCATGCTGCGCGCGGTGTCGATTATATCGGCAAGCGCGTAGGCATTGTCCGGCGAGAGGGCATGCAGCAGTATTATCGCGCCGGGGTGCAGCTTACCTACGATGGTTTCATAGGCCACGTCCGCGCCCTTTGGCTCGTTGTAATCCACCCAGGCGACGGACCAGAATACACAGGTGTAGCCCATTCGATTCAGAAAATAGGTGGAATCGATGCTGTGCTTGCCCATCGGATAACGGAAATACGTTGATGAATAGCCGTAATTCGTTCTCAGATAATCGTCGAAATCCTTTACCTCGCGAAACATCTGATTGCGCGTAAGCGACGAAAAATCAGGGTGTGTACAGGAATGGTTTCCGAGGATATGCCCTTCATTTATTATGCGTGTCATAACGGCGGTGTTCGATTTGATCTCGGGCAGCGTGCAGAAGAAGGTGGTTTTAACATTCTTTTCCTTGAGCGTATCGAGGATCATATTGGTGTAGCCGTTCTCAAAGCCGAGATCGAAGGTAAGATAAAGCACCTTTTCATCGGTTCTGTTGTCGTAGCAAACGGCATCTGCGCCCCTCTTTTCAAACTCTTTTTGAATGGAAACAACAACATCATGTACCTGCCCGTTTTTCGGGGTGCCGGTGCAGTGATCGATGCATTTGGTGGATAGGTTCTCGCTGTTCTGCATCGGCGGATTATTGAAATCGGAAAGCGGCAGCGGCTCAAGCCCGGTATATGTTTTGTCCGTTCCCGTATACTTTCCCCGAAAGATCTTTTCCACAGCCGCCATGGGTGCGGGCGATATGGTTTCTTCGGGCGCGGCCGAAGCCTCGGTTGTGGGTGCTGCGCTTTCGGCAGTCGCTTCGGGCGTGTTTTCCGCCGCCTCGGGAGTTGAAGAAACAACCGGGTCGGTTATAACGGGAGCCGTCACCACCGGAGCCGTCGCCATCGGAGCCGTTTCGGGCGCACTTCCGGTAGGAACGGGCGTTGATGCAGCCGTCGGCGCCGGAGACGGTGTGTCTATGTCAACGAAAATAGGCGCAGCATTCTCAAGAGTGTTCGTGCTCGGCGTAAGCATGCTGCAAGCTGTCGAAGTTGCGATAAGCAGCGCGGACATGGCTGTTAGGGCAGCTTTTCTTATCATTAAATTTTTTCTCCTTGTGTCACCGAGGCCGCAAGGTGCAAGATCGCTCAGCAGCCTCTTCGATGATTTGTTTTTGCGATTATACTGCTTAATTATACAAAACAGAACAATTCCCGTCAAGACCTGCGGGAAAGCATTCCTTTATCACAATGCGAGCAAAATCCGTTTTGTGATTATTTGCCGCAGTTCCGGTTCTCGAGCGTTTAACGCTTCGCGCATGAAAGGTAAGCAGTGCGCCGTACTTGCCTTTTAAAACGCCAATACGAATATTGTATCACATTAAGAAACATATCGCTCATTGCCCGCCTCATCCTCATCCTCAAATCGCACTCTCAATTCGAATATATTGGTACAATATTGCTTGAATCACAGTTTATTGTTGTCGGCGGGGTTGATAAACACAATATCTTGTGGTATAATGTGCTCAAGAAATGTGTGCGGAGCGTGTGTATTCATGCTCTCACAAAGCAAAATTCAGGCAACATACGGAGGAAAACAAGAAAAATGTATCGCGTTGTAAAAAGGGATAACACCGTCGTCAATTTCGACCTTTCCAAGATCAAGGAAGCGATGAACCGCGCCTTTGAAGCGCAGGAGAAGCCCTGCCATCCCGACATTCTCGATCTGCTCGCGCTCAAGGTCACCGCGGATTTCGCCCCCAAGGTGAAGGACGACCTTATCGCCGTTGAGGACATTCAGGACAGCGTTGAGTCCGTTCTGATCCAGGCGGGCTATGCGGACGTGGCGAAGGCCTACATCCTCTACCGCCGCCAGCGCGAAAAGCTGCGCAATATGCAAAGCACCTTCCTTGACTACCGCGACACGGTCAATAAATACGTCAACGTTACCGACTGGCGCGTTAAGGAAAACTCCACCGTCACCTACTCCGTTGGCGGTCTGATCCTTTCAAACAGCGGCGCCATCACCGCGAACTACTGGCTCTCCGAGGTCTACGACGACGAGATCGCCAATGCGCACCGCACCTGCGAATTCCATCTGCACGATCTTTCGATGCTCACCGGCTACTGCGCGGGCTGGTCGCTCCGTCAGCTTATAGAGGAAGGTCTCTCCGGCGTTTCGGGCAAGATCTCGTCCTCCCCCGCCAAGCACCTCTCCACGCTCTGCAACCAGATGGTCAACTTCCTCGGCATCATGCAGAACGAGTGGGCGGGCGCGCAGGCGTTCAGCTCGTTCGACACCTATCTCGCGCCCTTCGTTCGCACCGATAACCTGGACTACGAGCAGGTCAAAAAGTGCATCGAGAGCTTCGTTTACGGCGTGAACACCCCCTCCCGCTGGGGCACTC
The DNA here is from genome assembly GCA_902794055.1 of uncultured Eubacteriales bacterium. Taxonomy (GTDB): domain Bacteria; phylum Bacillota; class Clostridia; order Christensenellales; family CAG-138; genus PeH17. Next base: position 18,966 of record CADBGC010000032.1, read on the forward strand.
AGGCTCCGTTCTCCAACATCACCCTCGACTGGACCGTTCCCGATGACCTTCGCGACCGCCCCGCTATAGTCGGCGGCAAGGAGATGGATTTCACCTACGGCGACTGCAAGCGTGAGATGGACATGGTCAATAAGGCCTTCATCGAAACCATGATCGAAGGCGATGCGCAGGGCCGCGGCTTCCAGTACCCCATCCCCACCTACTCCATCACCAAGGAGTTCGACTGGTCTCCCACCGAGAACAACCGTCTTCTGTTTGAGATGACCGCAAAATACGGCACTCCGTACTTCTCCAACTACGTAAACAGCGACATGCAGCCCAGCGATATCCGCTCTATGTGCTGCCGCCTCAGGCTCGACCTTCGCGAGCTTCGCAAGAAGAGCGGCGGCTTCTTCGGAAGCGGCGAGAGCACCGGCAGCGTTGGCGTGGTCACACTCAATATGCCCCGTCTTGCGTTCCAGAGCGAGAATGAGGACGAATTCTACAAGAAGCTCAATCACCTTATGGATGTTGCGGCACGCAGCCTGCACATCAAGCGCCAGGTCATCAGCCGCCTGCTCGACGAGGGTCTGTACCCCTACACCAAGCGCTATCTCGGCTCGTTCGACAACCATTTCTCCACCATCGGCCTCGTTGGCATGAACGAATGCTGCCTCAACGCCAAGTGGATCGGCAAGGACCTGACCGATAAGGGCGCTCAGGAATTCACCAAGAACGTTCTCAACCACATGAGAAACCGCCTGAGTGACTATCAGGAAATGTACGAGGGCGAGCTGTTCAACCTTGAGGCGACCCCTGCGGAGTCCACCACTTACCGCTTCGCAAAGTACGATGCCAAGAGCTTCCCCGGCATCATCACCGCATCCGAGAGCGGCGGCACCCCCTACTACACCAACAGCTCCCACCTGCCCGTCGGCTACACCGAGGACATCTTTGCGGCGCTCGACATTCAGGATGAGCTTCAGACCCTCTACACCTCGGGCACGGTGTTCCACACCTTCCTCGGCGAGAAGCTGCCGAGCTGGGAAAGCGCGGCCACCCTCGTTCGCAAGATCTCCGAGAACTACCGCCTGCCCTACTACACCATGAGCCCCACCTACTCCATCTGCCGCAACCACGGCTATCTTGCGGGCGAAGTTTACACCTGCCCGCACTGCGGCTCGCGCACCGAGGTAAACAGCCGCATCACCGGCTACTACCGCCCGATCCAGAATTGGAACGATGGCAAGGTGCAGGAGTTCAAGGAGCGCAGGGAGTACAGCATGCTGGACTTCTCCGAGCATAAAAAGCGCATCGAGGAAAGGCGCGAAGCCGAGGCCGCTCCCGCCGTTTCCGGCAATGTGGATAAGCTGATGCTCTTCACCACCAAAACCTGCCCGAACTGCAAGACCGCCAAGGCGCTGCTTGAAAGAAACGGCATCGCATACGAAACCGTCGATGCAGAGGAAAACGCCGAGCTTTCCGTGAAGTTCCGCATCCATCAGGCACCCACTCTCGTTGCGATCAGCGGCGACAGCTTCGAGGTGTACGTTGGAGTGGGCGGCGTGAACCGCTTCATCCGCGAGCAGACCGAGAAGGCCGTCAACGAATAAGCTTCAAACAAAACGCAAATGCGCCGCGGTTTCCTTTGACGGGAGCCGCGGCGCGGTGTATAATAGATCAAACGCTCACGGGGAAGCATAGAAGCATCCCCAAAACCGAAAGGAGCAAATATGCACGATATCATCATAATCGGCGCGGGTCCTGCGGGGCTCACAGCCGCAATCTACGCAAGGCGCGCGGGAAGAAGCGTGCTGCTTATAGAAAAAGAGACCTTCGGCGGGCAGATAGTGCTTTCGCCGCACGTTGAAAACTACCCCTTCGCCCGCCCGATGAGCGGCACCGAGCTTTCGGACATCCTCGTTGAGCAGGTTATGAACCTCGGCGCGGACGTGGAGGTGGACAAGGTCATCGGCATCACCGAAAACCGCGACAAAACCTTTACCGTTAAAACCGAATACGGCGAGCACACCGCCCGCGCAGTCATAATCGCAACGGGTCTCAAGCATCGCCGAATGGGCATTGAAAACGAAGAAAAATTCATCGGGCGCGGCATCTCGTTCTGCGCGGTCTGCGACGGCGCGTTCTTCAAGGGTAAGACCGTTGCGGTCGTCGGCGGCGGCAATACGGCGGTGCAGGATGCGATCTATCTTTCCAAGCTTGCAAGCAAGGTCTATCTCGTTCACAGGCGCGATGAATTCCGCGCGGAAAAGCACGTTGTGGCGGGGCTTTCCGCCTGCGATAACGTGGAGCTTGTGCTTAGCAGCATTCCCAAAGCGGTCGGCGGCGAAGGCTCACTTTCCTCGTTCACGGTCGAAAACAAGCTCACGGGCGAAACTCGCGAGCTCAACGTGGACGGCGTATTCGTTGCGATAGGTCAGGAACCGAGCAACTCGGCGTTTTCGGAGCTTATAGAGCTTGACGAAAGCGGCTTTATCGCGGCGGACGAGAGCTGCCGCACGCGCAATCCCGCCGTGTTCGTGGCGGGCGACTGCCGCACCAAGGCCGTGCGCCAGCTCGTTACCGCCGGAGCGGACGGCGGCGTTGCGGCTATCGCGGCGTGCGAGTATCTGGATAGAGAGGATGCGATGGCGGTATAGCCACTCGCCGTGGAGGCTTTTTGCGGAAAATGCCGCGACTTGCTCCGCATTTTCCGCTTTTGGACACTCGCCAAGTGGAATGATGCTTGCCTTGCGGCAAATGATTTGCGCTTTCAGCGCATGATGCGCGCCTACGGCGCAGGATGTGTGCCTGCGGCACGCTAAGAAGGGAAATTGAATGACCAACATAACCAAAGAAGCACGCAAGGGCATTTATCGCTTTCCCAATGCCAACATATATGCTTATAAAAGGGAATCGCTTAGAGCATTGTGGAGGGTCGATTTACTTTATCTTTTATTTGTGTGTTTCCTCGTCGTTGTGTTAATAGCTAAAGAAATATACATGAAGGAAATGTACATATTCTTGGCGTGTGTGGAACTGTATCTGATGATACACTCATTAGTTTCCTATCACCTAAGAACGATCATAATGCTTCGTGAGTTCAGCCGCGGCTGCCGTGTAACGGAAACCGTTAGCATTGCAGACATCAAGCTTGATAAAACAAGGGATAATCTCGCAGGCATAAGTTGCGTAGATCGATATTTCGCAAGTGGTCTAGGCCTCCAAAGATACACGATCGTATGCGAATCCTCATACGGAAAGCGTTTAAGGCTGAAAACCGTGCTTTCTTTTAGGCAGGAAGATTTGCTTCTTAATCACTTTATCTATCCCAATAGGAAGCTGGATATCACTTTTCTTCAAAAAAGCAAGGTGATAGTGGAATTTCAGCCATCGGATCAAGCCGGTAAAGATGCCTTGAACGGCAGAGATATCAATTGCCTGATTCAGTAAAATGTGGCGCATGGAAATAAAACGTGATATAATCATACCGCTTGCAGCACAAACATGCATTGGCGATTGCGGCAAGCAGAAGGAGAACAAATATGCCCGAAAAAAAGCTTCATAAGATCGACCTGACCAAGCTCCCGAATATGGGGCAGCCCCACTATGCGTATTTCCAGAACAAGGAGTGCGAATTCTTCCCCTGCCATAAGCTCCCGGAAAACGGCTTCCACAACTGCCTTTTCTGCTATTGCCCGCTGTACGCTTTGGGCGATAAATGCGGCGGCGGCTTCAGCTACAACGAGCGCGGCATAAAGGATTGCAGCAAATGTACCCTGCCGCACAGCGAGGCGGGTTATGCGCACGTTACGGGCAAATTCTTCGAGCTTGCCGAGCTTGCCAAGAAGAATCGCACCGTGAAGGAAGCCGATCCCGCGCTGAGCGCAAATGAAGAGACCGAATAAGCACACTTTACGGCTGCGAATTCGAGAAAAGCTTGATTGAGCCATGAGCTGCGCTACGAGTGTTTTAACTGTTGCGATTGTTGCCGTCTTAACGCTGTTCTTCGTTGCTGCCTGCAAGGGTTTTTGGGATGCGCCATCCAAAGGCGCTATCCGCCGTGCGGGCAGGCGCGGTGAAAAATCAGCCGTGCAAGCGATCCGACAGGTCATGCGCGAGGGCGACCGAATGTTTACGAACGTTTGCATCGAGATTGACGGCAGAAAAACCGAGCTTGACATAGTTATTGTAAACAAATACGGCGTTTTTATCATCGAGGTCAAGAATTATAAAGGCTTGCTTTCGGGCGGCGAGAACGATTTCGAATGGCAAAAAATCAAGACCACCGATGCTGGAAACACCTATGAGAAAACGGTCAAGAACCCCATCCGTCAAGTGAAGCGGCAGATTTTCCTGCTTGCCCGCTTTCTTGAAGCAAACGGCGCGAAAGCATGGGTTATGGGCTACGCATACATTATAAATGCAAACTCGCCCGTTAAAAGCGAATACCTGCTTGAAAGCATCGATGAGATAGCGCGGACGATCCATACGCCCTGCCGCAGAATGCTTGGCGAAACCGCCATCGACAGAATCGCGTATCTTCTCGGCGCGATCAGCCAATGACGGAGAAGTCCTCTGTGCGCTCCGCAAACAAAACGCGCAATGTGCAATCGTTCGCTGTTTCCGCAGACGATTGCGAATAATCCGACAAACCGTTTTTACAAAGGAGGAAAAGTTATGTCCGAAGTTATGAATGAGATAGAGCAGGGCGCAGTCAGTAATTATGACAGGGCGCGAGAGGATCTGCTCCGCTTCAAGAGTTCGTTTGACAAGCTCACCAAGGCCGAAAAGGACAAGCTCGTTGATGAGATGGTCGGCCTGCTGATGCCGAATTCGAGCCCGTTTCAGACCAAGATGGTCAAGAATTTCGTTAAGCCGTATCTTGTCAAGTGATCGGCGCAAAAGCCCTTCCAAGCCCGCTTACCCCTTCCCTCGGCCCGCTTGCCGAAAAAGGGTTGAACGGGCTTGTTTTATTCGCTATAATCCTTCTTGGGGGTGCAAGAGAAGATGAAAATTCGTATCCTGGAAAATGAAAACGAGCTTGCGGTGGATATCCGCTGCGAAAGCGCGAACGATAGCGTTTTGAAGCTGCGGGAGCATATTGAGCTTTTTGAGCATAAGCTTTGCGCGCACAGGGAGGGCGAAACGCACTACATTAGCGCCTCGGATGCGCTCTATTTTGAATCCGTGGACGAGCGGACCTTCCTTTACACATCCGGCGAGGTGTTCGAGGTGCGGCTGCGGCTCTATGAGCTTGAGGAGGCGCTCTCCCCCGCCGGATTCCTGCGCGTTTCGAAATCCGCGGTGGTCAATCTGAACAGGATAATCTCGCTTCGCCCCGAGCTGAACCGCAATATCATCGCCACGATGGAGAACGGCGAGCGCGTCGTCATTTCGCGCTCGTACGTTAAAAAACTTCGATCGGTTTTGGAAATTTAGGAGGGATAACGGTATGAGGAAGAACCTATCAACATTCTTTGTTTGGCTTCGCAACGGCTTTTGCTTCGCCGCGACCTGGCTGTTGCTGCTTGCCGCCGTGTACTGCCTTGTTAACGGCATTGGCGCCATCCCGGTCGGCACGATCATGCGGCTGCTTGGTTTCGTTTTCGGCGGCGCGCTCTTATTCAGCCTTTGGTTTTCGCCGTTTCCGTTTAAGAAAATGAGCTTTATCGGGCGGCTGAGCGGTTTTTTCGCGCTTTTCGTTCCTCTTGAATTAGCCGGGCTCTACGCGACAGGCCTGTTCACAAGGGAAAACACGACGGTTTACGGCGTGCTTATCTTTATCGGCATCGCGCTTGCGTTTTATCTTGCCTGCCTTCTTACAGACAGATTCTATTACAGAAAAAAGAGCGAAGAATACAACGAGAGCCTGAAAAAGTATCAAAACAAAAGGAGGGCGGAAAACGGTGAAGAATAACGAGAAAGTCGAGATGCTAAATGCGCTCAGGCGCGATATGGCGCGTTCGCAAAAGAGGGGGCTGCATTTCATCCTTGCGGCGGTAGTGATATGGATGCTCGTGCTCGCGATCCACGCCTGCCCGCTTTCGATGACGCTGAAGAACATTTTGACCATATGCTGCAGCGCGCCTATCTTTATGCTTGCCGTCGGCTTTTCAAAGCTGATAAGGGTGAATTTCTTCGATAAAAGCAACCCGCTTTACAAGCCTGGCATACTCTTTGCGATGAATCAGATGCTCTATATCCCGATCTCGATCTGGGCGTTCTACGCCTGCCCCGAAAAGATGCTTATGATCTATGCGATCGTCACCGGTGCGCATCTGCTGCCCTACGCCTGGCTCTACGTTTCAAGCGCCTACTCCCTTTTTTCGGTACTGATCGCCGCTGCCGCGCTCGTGGTCGGCTGGAGCTTCCCCTCGTGGGTGCTCGCCGCCGCGATGCTCTTGCTGTTCATCATCTTTTGCGCGGTTCTTTACGCCGAGGTGCACAAGGCGGAAAAGCAGTTTGCTGCCTGCTGAGACGGTCAATAATTTTATGAAGCTGTATCCGGTAAAATAAACTGCAATTTATTAATTAAAGCCCGCCTCATCGGCGGGCATTTCGTTATGCATCATACGTCGCTTGGAAGGTGATCGGCTCTGAACTCAGTTATAAGGCTGCCGTCCTCCGTATAGTAGCGGAAAACGAGCTTCAGCTCATCCGCATCCACGCTCGGAACATACAGCCTGATCATACCCAGCATCAAATCGGATGCTTCCTTGCCGTATACCTCGAGATTTTTCTCGATACTGGATCGAATTTGCTCGATCTCGCTCTCGGAAAGGCTGCTCGTTGCGGTATAGTTGATAACGAGCGTTGTTTCGTTCTCGACGTTCGCGGTCACGGCAAACTCGCCCATGCTCTCGGTTGCTTCAAACTGCGCCTGTAAGACACCGCTTTCAACGAACTCGCTCAATGAATCGTAGCCGTTCGGATCGAACAGAGCTGAATCATCGATGGGCTCATAATTCTTATCGATCACGTAGTTTAGAAGCGTTTTTTCTCGGCTGTCAACGTAGCGAATTATGAAACGCACCGAGTCATCCCCTGCGAAGGCGGCAAGCGCGTTGTACGTTTGCACGAGTGCTGCGCCCTGCGTATCCAGCGATTCGCGGAGCACGCTCGCCGGCGCACCATCCGCAACCGAAGATAAAATGGTGTATTTGAAAACGAGATCCTTGCCCTCCGAAAGCGCCTCCACGCTCATGCCCGATGCTTCGAGCTGCGAGTTCAATTCGGCAATGGACAGCTTCATGATAGAGCAATAGTTGGCAACTCGCGCCTCTATCTCTGCCTGCTTTTGCGCTTCCGGATCGAGCGTGGGTTCGGCTGTCGGCGCTTCGGTGGGTTCTTCGGTCGGCTGCTCGGTCACGATGGCGGTCGGCTCGGGCGTTTCCGTCGGCGTTTCACTTTTTTTGCAGGCGAAAAGCGACAGTGAAAGCGCGAGCGACAAGACTGTCGGAAGGGCTTTTTTTATAATCGCTACAAGATTTTTCAAATCATTCTCCTATCTCAAACACGCGGTTCGCATTGTTAAAGGTCACCTCGGAAAGCTCCTCCGCGCTCATGCCCTTGACTTCGGCGATCCTCTCCGCAACGAGCCCGATAAAGCTTGGATCGTTGCGCTTGCCGCGATACGGCACGGGGGTCATATAGGGGCAATCGGTTTCAAGAAGTAGGCTCTCGAGCGGCAGTTTTTCTATAACTTCTATCGGCTTTTTCGCATTTTTGAAGGTCACTGCGCCGCCGAAGGAGAACGCAAGCCCGAGGTCGAGGCATTCATACGCCGTTTCCACGCTGCCGGAGTAGCAGTGCATAACGCCGCGAAGCCCGTTTTTATGCGCTTTCAAAATGTCCATACAATCGCCGAACGCCTCGCGGATATGGAGCGTTACGGGCATATCGAGCTCACGGGCAAGCTCGAGCTGCTCCGCGAACCATTTGCGCTGCACTTCGCGCGGCGAAAAGTCGTAGTGATAATCGAGCCCGATCTCGCCGAGTGCAAGCATCTTTTTAAGCGAAAGCACCTGCTTGAGCCTGTCCATAAGAGAATTATCCATCGCGGAAGCATCGTGCGGATGCATACCCGCCGTGCCGTAGATGAACGGGTATTTTTCAAGTAGCTCAATGGTTTTATCCACGGTACGCACGTCGCAGGCAACGTCGATAACTCTATCTACGCCGTACTCCGCAAGGCTTTCGATAACGGCCTCGCGGTCGGCATCAAAGGCCTCGTCGTTCAGATGGGCATGGGTGTCGAAAAGCTTCAGCATGGCTCAAAGCACCTTCAGCCCGTCGGTATCGAGCAGATCGAACTCCGCTATAGCTTCAAGAAGCGCGGAAGCAAGCTTTTTAACGCCGCCGACCGAGTTGCTTTCGAGATTGGTCGGCATCAGCGGATCGTGCAGACTTCTTCTGATTAGGAACCAGCCATCGCCGTGGCTCTTGTCCGCTCCGATGCGCACGCCCTCGAAATTCGGCAAAACGATATAGTAACCGTCCTTATCCTCAAAATGCGCCTTGACCTTTTCAAGCACCTTCTCGGTGTAGGCAGCGAAATCCTCGGTGTTCACGCCCATGCGCACCTCGGTGCTCTCCATCGGCTCATCGAGGGATTCGATGAGGCTGTTCAGCGTTTGACCGCGCCTTGCTGCGCGAACGAACTCGATGAGGATCTTTACGATAACATACGCGCCGTCATCAAGGAAATAGTTTTCGGATAAAGCGCCGTGCCCGCTCGTTTCCATAGCGAAGATGGCGTTTTCGCCCTCGCTCATAAGGCGCTTGGCTTCGTTTATAACGTTGCGGTAGCCCCTCTTGAAGCGGTGGTGGCGGCAGCCGAGATTTTCGATGAATTCAGCAAGCCCCGTGGAAGTGATTGAATCGGTAACTACCGTTATCCTGCCGTACTCCTTTTCGAGAATAGCGGTCATCAGCGCGATAAGGCGGTTTCGATCGAGCGCAAGCGCACCGTTATTATTCGGCAGCACCGCACCTGCGCGATCCACGTCCGTATCGAAGATTATGCCGAGCTGCGCGTTCGAGGTTTGAACGGCTTCAACTATGCTCATCATAGCCTCTTCGTTTTCGGGATTGGGCTGATGATTCGGGAAATTGCCGTCCGGCTCGAGGAATCGGCTGCCCGTTATATCCGCGCCGAGGGGCTCAAGCAGACGGGTCGCGAAGAAGCCGCCCGCGCCGTTGCCCGCATCGACTACGATGCGCATACCGTCAAACGGCTTTGCGCCCTCGTTTTCGCCGAGCGCAGCAAGAATTTTCTTTTTCAAACCTTCGATATATGGGGTCATGATATCGGTTTTGCCGCTTTCCCCCGCCTTCGCCGCTTTTTCGAATTCGCCCTTCTCCGCCATTTCGAGGATCGCGGAAATATCCTGCTTCTCAAGGCCGCCGAGCGCCTCGCCGCCCTTTTCGGGGCTTCCGAGGAAGAACTTCATGCCGTTTCGCTCCATCGGAAGATGGCTGGCGGTTGCCATGATGCCGGCATCGAATTTAAGCTCATTCACGCAGCACATAAACATCGCGGGCGTGCTCGCCATGCCGCCGTCGTAGGCGTTTGCGCCGACGGAGGTTATGCCGTTTATCAACCAGCCAACGAGGATATCGCCGTTAATGCGCGAATCGCGGCCAATGCCGATGCGAAGCACCGAAACGCTTTTTCCGAGCTTTTTCGATGCGTAAAGCGCGAACGCCGCGCCGATGCGCGTTACGCTTTCTTCGGTCAGATTGACGGGCTTGCCGCCGGGAAGGTCGATAAGAACGCCGCGAATATCACTGCCGTTTTGAAGTTTTTTATAGTCGATCATGGTTGCTCCTTTCGGTTTTATCGCTTGCTTTGCTGTAAAAAAAGGCGGCAAACAAGCCGCCAGTATTTCGTTTTACGCCTCGAAGTAATCGCCCCTGCGGTAGTCGTAGAGCGCGTTGGAATAAGCCTTGTCGGGGCTGTCGAGCACCTTGCCCGTGCCGATCGCAACGCAGGAGATCGGGTCCTCGGCAACGTAGCAGGGCACGCGGGTATGCTCCGCGATCAGCCTGTCGATGCCGTAAAGAAGCGCGCCGCCGCCGGTGAGGCAGATGCCGTTCTCCGCGATATCGCTCGCGAGCTCGGGCGGAGTTTTTTCAAACATATTGCGGACGGTCTCGAGGATGTACTGAAGGGGCTCCTCGAGCGCGTCTATCATTTCATTTGAGCCGACGGTGAGCTGCTGCGGCAGACCCGAGATGAGGTTTCTGCCCTTAACGTCGAAATAGACCTGATCCTTTCTCGGATACGCGGTGCCGATGCGCATCTTCATCATCTCGGCGGT
>CADBGC010000033.1 GCA_902794055.1 uncultured Eubacteriales bacterium
CGCCGAAAAGAGCGCTGATCTTCGAGAGGAGGAGCTTGCGAACCTCGATGAACTGGCAGTTCAGCTCATGCGCCGAATAGTAGGCTGCCTTCTCAAGAGTGGTCTCGTTCTCGTAGTGGCTTCCGCGGGGGTGATATACGCGGATGGGGTCGATGTAGCAGTTCATCTCGTCGAGCATAATGCCCTTGGTCTCCTCGGTCTTGGGGAAGAGCTCGCTGTAGGTGTATGCAACGCCCTTTGCACCGGGGATGCCGGCAATGGCGCCGCCCTTCACGTTCACGCTGTCCGCGGTGGGAGCGTCGGGAAGCTCAGCGAAGGAGGGGAGATAAACCGGGGTGACGTAAACGTCGTAGGTACCGATGGCGTAGGGATCGGCTGCGTTGTACGCAAGATCGGTGATCCTAACAACGGGAACCTGATGGAGAACCGACTGGTTGTTGACCGGAGTGGTATCCGCCGGGTTGAAGCCGCTGCCGCCATAGTAGCGGGTGTTGATGATGGTGTGGATATAGGTCTTGCCGAAGTTCTCGGGATTGTAGTCGATCTCGACTTCTTCGCCGTTTTCATCGATGATCGTGCTGGGTCCACCCTGATAGTACTGATCCTGACCTGCGGGAACCACGTCGATGAGGAACACGCCGGTGTCGAGTGCACAGTGGGTGGTGAAGCTGAAGCCGGTGCCGGTGAAGGTGAACTTCATGTAGGGCCACTTGGATTTGCCGGTCGAATCATCGCGAATCTTCTCGTACATATCCTTGGTAACGGTTACCTTCATCGCGGAGCCGTTGCTGTCGGTCTCAAGAGCGCCGCTCTCTACCTCGTATGCTTTATCGAAGCCGTAGAGGTTGTTGTAGTGCTCCTGATACGCGGTGGCATCGAAGCTGCCTACACGATCCCAAGTGCCCTTAGCGGCATTGGCGTTGGTGTCGAAGTACTCAGCGAAGCTGCCCCTCTTAACCTTGTGGTTCACGCCGTTTTCGTTGTAGGAGTCGGCCTTGTAGTTCTGATCCGCCTCGTAAAGAACGGTGGTGGCGGGGATGAACTCAACGGAGCACCACTCATACTTGGGGTTCTCGTTCCTCTTGCCGGTGAACTCGCTGCCCCATGCAGCCGCGAACTCTTCGGTGGTGCTGGTCTTGGGAGCGTTGAGCTCGAGCAGAGCGGAGGCTTCCCAATCGCGGTATGCGATCTCGTTGGGCTTGAAGTAGCCGCGGGTGCCGCCAGTCACGTTCTCGAAGCCGAACTCGAAGTGGTGGCCACGGCCGCCGTAAACCATCATGGCGGAAGTGCCGGTAATGGGGTTATCGACCCTTACCCTTGCGCCGTTGTAGGGATACTTGGTGTGACGCTCGGTCTGCTTGGGGAACATGTAGTCAACGGAGAGCACGTTCTTAACCTCGGTCTCGGTTGCATGACCCGCATGCATCTCTGCATCGTTGAAGAACTCGGTGAAGTTCATGTTGTCCTTCATGGTGAGGCCGAAATCGTAAACGATGTAGCGATAACGGATGCTGACCTTCTTCTCGGGGAAGATGAGCTGCTGATCCGTAACGAGGGTCGGCTTGGACTCCCCGTTTACCTCTACGTTCTTCAGGCTGATCACGTTAGCATAGCTCTGGGAGTACTCGTTCATGTAAACGCCCGCCTTGGAGCTGATGAGCTCATTTGCGAAGCCCTGCTCATTGTCCTTGGCAAGAATGCCGCTGATAACCACAACGAGCTGATAGCCTTCGGGCACGTTGTTCTTGCCGGTCTTGCAGACGTTGGCGTTGAAGTCGTAGCCGTAGATGCTGAGGGTGTTGCCGTCGAACTTGGCGGTATCCTTGACCTGGTTCTTAACGTCGATCAGCTGATCGGCGGGCACAACGGTGAACTTGGCTTCGCCGTTTTCGTAGCCCGCGAACTTGCGCAGCACGATATCGACCTTCTTATCGGGGCCGAACTCGAACAGATCGGAGAGCTGATCCCTGATAACGACCTCATCGTTCATGTCCTGAGTCATGTTGCCATCCTTAAGGGTGACCTTGTTCTCATTCGCCCAAACGTAGAGCTCCATGGTGTAGGTGCCGTCCTCGGTGAGGTAAGCATCCTTATCAAGCTGCACTCCGCCGGGAGCCTTCAGCTTGCTGTGCACCTCGAAGTAGAAGGTGTTGTTGGTGTTGTTGAAGGCGTGAACAGTACCGTTGGTATCGGTCTTAATGTTGCCAAGCTCATGACTCTTGTGATCCGGGTAGTTTTCCCAGATATCGCTCCTTTTCTCGTGAGTCATGTTGAAGTTGGGATCGTTGCCGTTCATCATGTCCTCGGTAACGTCAACTTCCGACCACTTATACTTCCAGGTCGCGTTCACGATGTTTGCATCATCGTAGAGGTTTGCATTACCGATCACAACGTTGCCGTTGGTAATGGTGAAGAAGATGTGCTCATTGGCAAGACCGTCGGGGTTGCCGGGCTGCGGGTAAACGCGCTTATCGGCGTAGTCGTACCAGAGCTTGAATACCTGAACGTTGGTCTTGGGGAAGAGCGGGATCTCGAACTCGGGAGCATCGGGATCGTTATTGTAGCGAATGACGACGACGGATTGGTCGTCCACAGTCTCAACCTTGGTGGACCAGGGGAAGTCGAAATTCGCAAGAACGATGCCGTTCTCGGCTGCAAGCTCAACGCTGTAGGTGTAGAGCCTGCCCTGAGGATCGTACTTGGGCTGATTCTCGAACACATTGATCCAATTGCCGTCGGCGGTGAGTTCAGCATTGCCAACAAATACCTTGTTGCCGTCAACATCGGTCCTGTAGAGGGCGGCGTTGACACTTGCAGGGCGCTTGAACATATCGTTCGCGGTGGTGGTGGTGTCCTTATACTCGAACTTTGCTTCAACCTTGACGTTTACCTTGGGATCGAGCTTGCTGTTTACCTCGAAGTGGTAGGTATTGGTCGCGGCATTGTAGAAGTACCTGTGGCCGTTCTCATCGGACTCGAGCTTATAGGGGAAGTTGATCCACTTATCGCTCCTGCCGGTGTGGGTAACGCTGAGGTCGAGCTCGCCGTACTGGTTCATCATGGGCTCGATAACGTCGATATCCGCCCAGAGATACTGCCAAGTCCTGTTCGGAACATTCGCCTGATCGTACAGAGTGACGACCTGAAGATTGGCCTCAGTGGGATTGATGGTGAAGGTTACGTGCTCCCAATCGGACTCGTTGGGGAACTGTGCATTACCGGGCTGCGGATAGAGCTGGGTGCTGCCGTCCGCGCTGTACCAGCGCTTGAAGATATGAACGTTGGTCTTGGGGTAGAGCGGGATGGTGAACACGGGTGCGCCGTCGGTGCCGCTTTCGCGAACCGCCTTATCGCTCCACTTGTAGTTGCTGTCCGCAAGAACGATGCCGTTCTGGGCGAGCTCAACGGTGTAGGTGATCTTGTTGCCGTTCTCGTCGTTTGCATCAAGACCCTGCCAGCTATCGCCCCAGCCGTTTTCCGCAGTAAGCTCCTTGGTGCCGATCGCGGTCTTGGTGCCGTTCACGGTCTTGTAAAGGGTGGCCTTAACGGTGGAAGGACGGGTGAAGATGGTGGAAGCAGCGTTCTCGGTATCGGAATACTCGAACACCGCGTTTACGATAACCTCGATCTTGGAATCGAGCTTGCTGTATACGTAGAAGTAGTACTCGTTCTTGGTCGCATCGAAAGCGCTTGCGATACCGCGATCGTTGTTAGCGGCGGGGAAATCATTATTGCCGGGGAACCTGTAGGAGCTCCATGCGCCGCTTCTGCCGGTGAAGGTAAGCTCGTACTCGGGGTTGCCGTCTGCGCCAACGCCGGTTACGCGAACGCCGGTCCACTTATACTGCCAGGTTCTTTTAGAACCGTCGGGATTGAACTGGTTCGCATCGCCGTAGAGGGTGATGGGCTCAAGGCTGCTGGGTGCGCCGTTCTTACCGGTTACGGTGAACTGAACGTACTCGGTAGCGAGGCCGTCGGGGTTGTCGGGCTGCGGATAAACGCGGGCGGTGCAGTCCTCATTATACCACTGCTTGAAGAGGAATACGTTGGTGAAGGGATACAGCGGGATGGTGAACTCATTGCCGTTTACACGTATGGTCTTATCCTTCCAGCGGTAGTTCGGGTTGCCTTCAACGATGCCGTTCTTAGCAAGCTCAACGGTGTAGGTGATCTGCTTGCCGTTCTCGTACTCGGGAAGGTCGGTCCACTCGTAGGTCCAGCCGTTTGCGGAGGTAAGATCAACGGTGCCAACGGCGGTCTTATCGCCGTTCACGGTCTTGTAGAGGGTGGCCTTTACGGTGGAGGGGCGAATGAATACGTCGCTCGCTTTGTTGGTGTTGTCGAAGTACTCGAATACCGCGTTCACCTTAACGGTGGTGGAGGTATTGAGCTTGCTGTACACCTCGAAGTTGAAAACGTTGTTCGTCGCATCGAAGAAGGTCTTAACGCCGCGGTTGTCGGTGTTGTTATCCTTCGTAAAAGCGATCCAGGGATTCTTCCAGGTGTTGGTGCTCCTCGCAGGGAAGTCGATGGTGAATACGGGCTTGCCGTTTGCATCTGCGCCGACTACGGGGATGCGGGACCACATATATTTCCAGGTTGCGCCGGAAACGTTTGCGTTGCCGTAGAGGGTGGCAACGGGATCGAGCGCGGTGTTTTCGGAATTCTTAACGGTGAAGGGGATCGCCTCGGTCTTCAGGCCGTCGCCATTGCCGGGCTGGGGATAAACTCGGGTGGTGCCGTCCGCCTTATACCACTGCTTGAAAAGAAGCACGTTGGTGAAGGGATACAGCGGGATGGTGAAGCTGGTGTCGCTGTTCTTGCGAACCGGCTTGTCGCTCCAGGGGTAGTTGTTGTTGGAGAGGCTGATGCCGCCAACCTCGGCAAGCTCTACCGTATAGGTAATGGTTTTGCCGTTCTCGGTTTTGGGCAGATTGCTGAAGGTGTGCTTCCAGCTATCGCCGCTCAGATCAACGGTGCTGACCTGGGTCTTCTTGCCGTCCACGATCTTGAAAAGAACGGCCTTAACGCTGCTGGGGCGCTTGAAGGTGTTGCTTGCGGTGGTGGTGTTGTTGGCGTACTCGAATACCGCATTTACCTCAACGGAGGTGTAGGCTTCACTGGGATTAACGCCGTAGAAGCAGCCATGGTAGTGGTACTTATCCTGGGGGTTGACCGATTCGTTCAATTGGGTCGTGTTCCAAACGTAACCGAACTCGAAGCCCTTGCTGTTGGCCTTATCCCTGTTGGCCTTGTTATCGGCCATTTCGAGCAGCTTGTTTACGATCATGCGAACGTAACCGCTGTTCTCGCCGGTGGTCTGGTTGGAGGTGCCAACGTTGGTCATCCTGGCGCGCTCAACGCGGAGGGTGTCCTTGTCGTTTACCTTGGGGCCCATGCCCATGTTCCAGGACCACTGATTATTGAAGGGGTTGCCGGAGGTGAGAGCGAGGATCGCGTGCTGGATCATCAGCTCAACGAACTCTTTGTAAACTGCGCTGTTCTTGTCGATGCTGTTATGCCAGCTAACGCTAAGAACCTGCTCCTTATGGTAATCGCCCGGATAAACGGTCTGCTCGGAAACGGTAACGTCTGCGCCGAGGTACCTGTCGTTGCCAAGACGGATAAGGCAGCCTTCACCGGTGTTGGAGCCGTTGTGGCTCTGGAACCACTGGGTAACGGACTTGTCCTTATAGACCTCGTTCTTCATCTTGGGGAAGATGGTTCCGTTAATATAGTTATAGAGCTCATCGTAAAGCTGCTGAGCGCCTGCGCCGTGTTCGGGATTGGACATGTAAACGAACATGCGAGCCTTGTCCCAAATGAGCTGAGCGTTTTGATCGGAAGTTCCGCCAAGCCAGTAGTTCTTGTTCTTGGTGGACTTATTAACGAAGAGATTGTAATCGGGATACTGATTGCCGATCTCACGGATCCAGTCCCTATTCTCGTCGGCCTTCCAATCAGGAAAGTTTCCGGACGTGGGAGCGGTGTAGGGGACGGGCTTGCCGCCGACCTCGTTCTTTGCGCCGGGCTCCCAGTACTGATCCTGAGCAAGGTAGAGCCTGATCGGGCTTCCACCGTTCATGTCGTAGCCGTAGGTGTAGCGGGTGGTGTGGCCGTGAACCGCAACCTTACCGGAATCATACCAGCCTACGGTGTACGCTTCGTACTGCCTGTAATCATAAGGGTTCTGAGTGTTGTAATACACCGACTTATGAACGGAGTGCGGAATTTCGTAGATAGCGGTCAAATCGTTCGAAACTACGCGGAAATCAACGCCGCCGCTCTTGGTGCCCTCGCTGGGCTTCTCGGAGCGAACTGCGCTATCCTCATTCACGGTCTCAGCCTTTACGCTGAAGCCGCGGAGGGAAACAAGGGTGCCAAGAACCATGAGCACGGCAAGAAAACCGGCGATGGCTTTGGTGAAGAGCGAGTTCTTGTTCATAGCAAACCTCCATTAAAAATATTTTTTGAATGATATTAGCCGTGATCCGAAACCAATCTCACGGCTGCCCATCCTCACAGCTGGGGAACCGACCTCACTGCAAAGATTGTCTTACGTGTATGGATTTTATAACTTTGATAGAGATTTGTCAAGGGCTATTTTGGCTCCGTAGATAATATATTTTTATTTTTGTAATTTCCCACTTAGGCAAAAACATTATTCAATTTTAGCAACATTTACATTACTACACTGTTTATTTCTTTATTCAATCAAAGAAAACAAGTTAGCCGCCTCGCACTCCTAAAATGCAAATTTAGTCAAAATAAGGCAAAATTGGCAGAAATATGGTCAATGAGTTTAGAATTCCGATTCTCTGCCCCAGAAGTGTTTCATTTTAGACAAATGCTAAATCGGCAAAAATTCGCGCTTTTCAAGAAGCTATATAATAGGAAGAAACTCCCACCACCTGCATAAACTTTATGCAAAATCTGCATAACTTGCAAATCGTGAATATTCGAATTTTGCAATATGCGTTTATCCCGCTTTCCGCGCTCCCCCGCCTTCGCTTATTCACCGATCGAAGCATGCGCTGTTTTCCAAAAATCAAAAACCGCACCGCCCGAGGGCAATGCGGTTTGATAAACAAATCAGATTATCCGATTATTTGAGCTCCAGCATGCAGACCTCTGCGCCGTCGCCGCGGCGGGGTCCGAGCTTGTAGATGCGAACGTAGCCGCCCTGGGTACCGTCGTACTTAGGAGCGAGTTCACGGAAGAGCTTCTCAACAACGGGATGGGGCGTTTCCTTAACGCGCTTGCGGAAATCCGCAGCCTTCTCCTTGGGCTCACGGGTGAGGGGGAGATCGTAGAGGTACGCCATGATCTGCCTGCGGGCATGGAGCTTGGAGGGCTTATCGATGATCTTATCGACAACTTCCTGCTGCTCCTTGGAGTTGATAACGGTTTTCTTAACCGTTTCGGAATTCTTGTATTCGGATACGGCCAGGGTGATGAGCTTCTCCGCAATGGGGCGAACCTCTTTGGCGCGAGCTTCGGTGGTTACGAGCTTGCCATTCCAAAGAAACGCGGTAACCATATTGCGCAGCATGGCATCACGCTGATCGGTAGCTTTGTTAAGCTTACGGTTAGGCATTTAATTTTCCTCCTAAAATATGAACGCTGATACTATCAGATTGACGGATTACTCATCGCTTGAACGCAGGGAGAGACCGAGAAGAGCGAGCTTCTGCTGAACTTCCTCGAGCGATTTTTTGCCGAGGTTGCGAACTTTCATCATCTCTTCCTCATCGCGCTCAACCAGCTCGGCAATCGTGTTGATGCCGGCACGCTTGAGGCAGTTGTAGGAACGGACGGAAAGATCCAGCTCTTCGATGACCATATCGAGCACCTTGTCCCTTCCTTCGCCGCCTTCGCCTGCGCCCGCTTCGAGCGAGCCGACGCCGTCGGTAAGGTTGGTGAACAGGGAGAGATGATCGTACATGATCCTTGCGGCAATGCTGACCGCCTCTTCGGGACGGATCGCGCCGCAGGTCCAAACCTCGAGGGTGAGCTTGTCAAAGTCGGTAACGTTGCCAACGCGGGTATCTTCGACCTTGAAATTCACCTTGTTTATCGGCGTGAAGATAGAATCTATCGCGATAACGCCGATCGGAGCGCCGGGCTTCTTGTTCTTATCAGCGGGAACGTAGCCCTTGCCCCTTCTCAAGGTGATCTCCATATTGAGGATGCCGCCCTCGGAGAGCGTTGCGATGTGAAGATCGGGGTTGATAATCTCAACATCAGCATCGTGGATGATATCCGCCGCAGTCACCTCGCGCTCACCGCTCGCCTGCACGTTGACAACAACTTCCTCGTCGGTGTGCATCTTAACGCGAAGCTCCTTGAGGTTGAGGATGATCTCGGTGACGTCTTCCTTGACGCCGGATACGGTCGAAAACTCGTGAAGTACGCCTTCAATACGAACCGAGGAGGCCGCCGCGCCGGGCATTGAGCTGAGAAGCACTCTGCGCAGGCAGTTTCCGAGCGTGGTTCCGAAGCCCCTCTCAAGAGGCTCAACTACGAACTCGCCGTAGTTCTCGGTCAGCACTTTGCACTCGATTTTCGGTCTTTCTATTTCTAACATCATAAATTCCCCTCTCTTTCTATATAAATCACCGGTAGATCAGGGTAGATGCGATGATTACCTGGAGTAGAACTCAACGATGAGGTGCTCCTCGATCGTGAGGTCGATATCATCGCGCTGCGGCATGGCTGCCACAGTACCGCTGAGGTTCGCTGCTTCAAGCTCGAGCCACTTGGGGATGGGCTTGTCGGCGCCCTCTTCCCTGAGGGTCTTGAAATACTCAACATCGAAGCTTCCGTTGCGAACGCTGATTTTCTGTCCGGCTTTCACAAGGAAAGAGGGAATATCGACCTTCTTGCCGTCAACGAGGATATGACCGTGGGTGATCCACTGGCGAGCCTGAGCACGGCTTGCGCCGAAGCCGAGGCGGTAAACCACGTTGTCCAGACGACGCTCGAGCAGAACCAGCATGTGTTCACCGGTCAGACCGCCGCGCATATTGGTCGCCATGTCATAGTATTTACGGAACTGGGACTCGGAAACGCCGTATGCCCTGCGGCACTTCTGCTTCTCGCGAAGCTGGGTGCCATATTCGCTCATCTTGCGGGCACGAGCCTGACCGTGCTGTCCCGGAGGGGTGTGGCGCTTCACTACGGGGCACTTTTCGTCCTTATAGCAGCGATCGCCCTTGAGGAACAACTTAGCGCCTTCCCTGCGGCACTGCCTGCAAACGGAACCTGTATATCTTGCCATAGTTGTTTCCCTCCTTATACTCTTCTGCGCTTGGGAGGACGGCAGCCGTTATGGGGAATGGGGGTGACGTCCTTTATCATGTTTACTTCGAGACCCGCTGCCTGAAGGGCACGGATAGCAGACTCGCGGCCTGCGCCGGGACCCTTGACGTAGACCTCAACGTAGTGCATGCCATGCTCCATGGATGCCTTCGCTGCGGTCTCCGCAGCCATCTGAGCTGCGAACGGGGTGCTCTTCCTGGAGCCGCGGAAGCCGAGGCCTCCTGCGGATGCCCAGGAGATCGCGTTGCCGTTCATATCGGTAACGGTAACGAGGGTGTTGTTGAAGGAAGAACGAATATGCACCTGACCGCGCTCGATGTTCTTACGCTCGCGGCGCTTGCGGGATGCAAGCCTCTTGGTAGTCTTAGTTGACCTTGCCATTTTTTAAGCTCCTCCTTACTTCTTGCTCTTGCCGGCAGTACGCTTCGGGCCCTTGCGGGTACGAGCGTTCTGCTTGGTGCTCTGACCGCGAACGGGCAGGCCCTTGCGGTGACGAACGCCGCGGTAGCAGCCAACCTCGATGAGGCGCTTGATGTTCATGGAAACTTCACGCCTGAGGTCGCCCTCTACCTTGCAGTGATGGTCGATGTACTCTCTGAGTTTGTTTACGTCAGCTTCGGAGAGATCCTTGACCCTGATATCGGGGTCAACGCCGGTCTCTTCGAGGATGATCTGAGCGGTCTTACGGCCGATGCCGTAGATGTAGGTAAGACCGATCTCGATTCTTTTTTCCCTGGGCAGGTCTACGCCGCTTATACGCGCCATAAAGAATGATTACCTCCATTAATTTTTGGTTAGAGTTTGGTGGTAACTGCCGGTTCCCGATCTCAAATGCAGCCGAAAAAAGGGAAGTGCTCCGGCTGAACAATTGAGGTCGGGCAGCCGCACCGACAGGAAGCTGTGACGGTTTGCCTTGAGGTGAGTAAGGCAAGACCAATCTGCTGTGGTGCCGGGCTTTTGCTTTTCAGGGTGGGTTAAGCCCATAAAAGCGCCCATGCCGCTCGGCTCAAAGTCAACGCTGGCTTTTTGCCGTTTTGGGGCAACTCATACCCCGTTCGCTCCAAACATTCGGCTCGCGGAGCGCTGCGAGCGTTTGCGGGGAGAGAGCCGCTTTCCGTTAGAAAGAGGCTCAGCCCTGCTTCTGCTTGTGTCGAGGATTTGCGCAGATAATCATAACGCGACCCTTGCGCCTGATGATCTTGCACTTCTCGCACATCGGTTTTACCGAAGGTCTTACTTTCATTGCGGGTTCCTCCTGTAAGATTTTGCTGACGATCCGCCGCCTTGGGCGGGTTTGCCGTTTGTTTGGATCACATTGACTTGCTTTGAACCTTATCAGTTCTTGGCGCGCCAGGTGATCCTGCCCCTTGTCAGGTCATAGGGCGAAAGCTCAACGGTGACTTTGTCGCCCGTTAAAACTCGGATGAAATTCATCCTGAGCTTGCCGGAAATGGTGGCAAGCACCTTGTGGCCGTTTTCAAGGGTCACTTCGAACATCGCATTGGGATAGGAATCCGTTACGACGCCCTGTACTTCGATCACATCCTGCTTAGACACGCTTTTACCTCCTATTAGCCTTATTTTTCCGTCGCCTCGGCGGTTGCCTCGGCGATGAATTTGCGGAGCTCGGCATTCTGAATCGGGCTTTCCGAGACGAGCTTTTCATGCAGCTCATTTGAAAAGGCCTTCTGCACCGCAATATGGCGGAGCTTCTTCCTTTTCGGTTTCTCGATCGTGCGCAGCCTTCCGTCTGAAAGGAGCACGTGCTCCTCGTCTTCCACCCCGACTATTACAAGGAAGCTTCCCTTGTCGTGGCCGGCCTTGGAGAGAACGAGGCATCCGAGCGCCTCCCATCCGAAATTCGCCCTGCCTTTGCCTGCACCGCGCGCCGCGGGTCCTTCGGCGAGAGCGAGGCTAACGGCATTGAATTCTCGGTTATTTTCGGAATTTTTGCGCATTTTTCAGCCCTTTTCAAGTTTGCAGATCGCAACTTATCAATTTTATCACGTCAATCCGGGTTTGTCAATACTTCCGGACCGTTTTCTGTGATAAAAATTGTGTTTTCATAGTGTGCGCTCGGCTTGCCGTCCGCAGTAACGCAGGTCCAGCCGTCGTCGAGCACCTCGATGAGCCTCGTGCCGAGATTTATCATCGGCTCCACGGCAATTGCCATGCCGGGAACGAGCCTCGGCCCCCTGCCCATGCGAACGCTTGTGAAGTTCGGCACCTCGGGCGCTTCGTGCAGGTTACTGCCGATGCCGTGCCCAACGAGCTCGCGCACAACGCCGTAGCCATGCTCGGCAGCGTGCCTTTCGATAGCTCTGGAGATATCGGAGATATGGCTCCCCACCTTTGCCTGCTCGAGCCCCTTGAAGAAGCATTCCTTTGTGACCTCAACGAGCTTCACGACCTCGGGATCGACCTCGCCGACGAGGAAGGTGCGCGCCGCATCGCCGTGGAAGCCATCGACTATAGCGCCGCAGTCCACGCTGATTATGTCGCCATCCTTCAGGCGCACTTTTTTGCTCGGTATGCCGTGAACTATCTGCTCATTCACCGAGGTGCAGATGCTTCCGGGGAAGCCGTCGTAGTTCAGAAACGATGGAATTCCGCCGTTTTTCTTAATGAATTCATACGCCGCTTCGTCCAGCTCCTTGGTGCTTATGCCAACTTTAACGAGGGTGGAAAGGTAGTTCAGGGTTCTTCCCGTCAGCTCCCCCGCCCTTCGCATCGCCTGATGCTGGCTTTCGGACTTTATGATTATATGCTCGCCCAATCTATTATTCCTCGTCCGTTCTGTAGTTTGCGTGGGTTTCCTCGGCGATCATGCCATCCATGAAGCCGAAGATCTGGTCGCGAACCTCATAGATCGATCTCGCACCGTCGATCGGCACGAGCTTCTCACGCTCGGTGTAGTAGTTGATGAGCGGAAGAGTGCGCTCCCTGTACACGTCGAGCCTGTGGCGCATGCGCTCGGGGGTATCGTCCGCACGCTGAACAAGCTCACCGCCGCATTTGGCGCAGAGCTCTTGCTCGCCCTCGCGAACGCTTTGGCTGTGTCCGCAAGCCGGGCAAACTCGCCTTGAGGCAACACGGTTTATGATGATCTCGCTGTCAACGTCTATATCGAGCACGGCATCGATCGCGGCGATCTCGGCAAAATACGGAAGGCGCGTGCTGTTTTCGTGCATGGATAAGCCGTATATCGGCGTGAAGCTCATCGCGGGGCAGAGCCCGGCGGCGCTCATGCAGGAGGTCATTTTCACCATGCGTGATGCAACAGGAGGTACGGTATGAGCAGAAGAAAAATGAATCCGAAGGTCGCGGCAGTCCTGAGCATCGTAACGGGTGTGCTTCTGATCCTGTATGTCGTGCTCCGTCTTCTGATAATCTGGCATATACAGAATGACGAAATCGCCATCATCGGCGGTGCGGATGCGCCGACAGCGGTACTCCTGCTGCAAAAGCTCGGCTGGCGGTATATCCTGCAAATTGTCGTCGGCATCGCGTGTATCGTGACCGGCATCATCGAGCTGAAGCAGGGAGGCAAGCATGACTGAACCGAAAGCAGAACCCATCGGCGGCGGCATCGTCGTCTACACCTCGGAGGAGCACCGGTTCGGGACGGATGCGTTTCTGCTCACGGATTTTTCGCATTACAAGGCGAAGGACACCGTAGTGGAATTCGGCACGGGCTGCGGCATCATCCCGCTGCTGATGCAGAAGCGCAAGCCCCCCAAGCGCATCTACGCGCTCGACGTGCAGGAAAACGCTGTGGAACAGCTCAGAATGGGCATCGCGGCAAGCAGCGCGGCGAACATCGTGCCCGTCTGCACCGATCTGCGGGAGCTCTGGGAGGGTGCGCCGCTGGGGCAGACGGATCTCGTCCTCTGCAATCCGCCCTATCAGCCGCCAGGGTCGGGGTTCCTCGCGGAGAACGATTCACAGCGGATCGCCAGACACGGGCTGTTCTGCACGCCGGAGGACGTCTGCCGGTCGGCGGCGCGGCTCTTGCAGACGGGCGGACGGCTGTGCATCTGCGGCAGACCGGAGCGCCTGCCGGACTACATCTGCGCGATGCGTGACGCGGGTGTCGAGCCGAAGCGCCTGCGTTTCGTGCAGAAAACCGCAAAGGACATGCCGTGGCTGTTCCTGCTGGAGGGAAAGCGCTGTGCAAAGCCCTTTTTGCAGATGGAACCGGCTTTTCTCATGTACGAGAACGGCGAGCTGACCCCGGAGGCGGCGGCGCTGTATACAAACGGGTAAAAATGTCCGCAGTCCGGGGTATTTGCGACCTGGCAGTCGCTTAGGGGCGTTGCCCCTAAACCCCACGAGGGGCGCCGCCCCTCGACCCTGCAAGGGGCTCTGCCCCTTGACCCCGCAAGGGGCTTTGCCCCTTGACCCCACGAGGGGCGCCGCCCCTCGACCCCGGCAGGGCGGTGTCCGCCCTGCACCCCCGATTTGCTTTGAAACTTATGGTACTCCTTTTCACCATGCAGCATACTAAGGCATAAACTGCACCAGCTTTGCGCCTTTGCCGATAGGCATTGGTGCATTGCGGACACCAGAACGGTGCATTGCCCTCCTCGTAGCAAGCTGCCAGCGGGGGCACCCCGCCGCCCCTTGACCCCATCGACTTTTTGAGCTGTAGACAGGAACTGAAAACATGAAAACCATCCTGATGTACAGGATGGTTTTTTTCAGCAGATGCGGGGCGAAGCACACAAGAGGGCGTGGGATGAAGCCCCGAAAACGGGGCGAAGCCCCCCGCAAAAAAGTAACCGTCAAACAACTCGCATTCCGTGAAAAAGGAACCAGCCGGGGAACAACACCCCGGCTGGTAATCATAAATGAGTCATAATCTTCCGTTGCTGTTTAGCGGTCAGGTATGTATTCTTTAAATCCATAGCGATATTTCTGCCAAAACAGATCGGGAATGCCAATACCAATCCATCAGAAATGATGACTTTTCTGAACGGCAGCAGCGTTGCCTTCACAATGATTGGCAGGGGAATATCTGGAAACATCTCTCCCCAACTATCAATGATGCCATTCACCAGATAGACTGAATGATTATCTATTGAAACGAAAACAGAAGGTCAAAGACCGTGCGTGGAAGAAGCTCCGTGCCCTGTCAGTTTCAAAGAATCCGATGCAGTTTATCACGCTTGCTGCTTCAGATCAGCTGCCATCTTCACAACGGTCTTTTTTAGATTAACAGCATCAATCTTGCCGTTCGGGAGTGTCGGGAATTTGTCAAACACAAAGAAGTGAGCAGGGATCTTATACTTTGCGAGCTTTTCAGAAAGTTCGGTGCGCATATCATCTTCATGAAAAGCTTTTCCGTCCTTCATACTAACAGCTGCAACGACGATCTCTCCCCAGAAATCATCGGGTACACCCATGACCTTAACATCAGCAATATCGTCATTCTCCGAGATTGCAGCGGCGATCTCGTTCGGAATGATATTCTCGCCGCCTCTGATGATCAGTTCCTTGGAACGTCCTACAAAATGGAGATATCCTTCTTCATCCTTTTCTGCTTCAAGCCTTCTCTGATGATGGGTATTAATTCCGCACATCAAAAAGACAATCCAGAGGGTAAAGGAATTAATCTTAACGCTGAGTGAAAGCGGGGCAAGCTTATTCTGCAGATAAAGATAAATTGCAAAGGAAAGGGTAAGGATTATAAAGTGATTTACAGGATGCCAGACCAGAAGACAAAGACAGAAGGCTTCCATTGTAACAAAGGCAAAAACCTGACCGCTTCTGTCATAGCTGATATAGGAAATGTAAATACCAAAGGTAAGGGCAATCAGCATAAAAAAAATGCGGATTCCATAACCCAGCTTCTGATTGTGGATTTTCCCCTTCAGATAGCCGATTGAATAAATCAGCATGATGACTGCAGTTCCCAGAAGAATAATATAAGAGGAGGTATGCTGCATTATCCAGACAAAGCTTCTGTGTCCGTCCTTAAAAACTGCCCCCGAAATTATGTTAATAAGCATCCAGATTTCAAGAACTGCGACGACAATACTCAAATAAATGCAAGAAGTTACATTTGCACGAAAAAGATAATCCTTTACGTAGGAGCTGTAATTAAAACCCGGAAGCCTGCGTTTTATTTTTCTAAGAAAGCTTAAAATTCTGTCCATAATAATAAACCACTATGATTAAATTATAGACTCAAGCAGACAATAAAACAAATTTTTTTAACGCACAGCTGCTTCTCTCACATTGAGAAATCCTTACCAAGATAAATTTCGCGGGCCAGCTCGGAATTTAAAATATCTTCCCTGCTTCCCTGAATCATAATTGTTCCCTGGTTTATAATGATAGCCCGGTCCG
>CADBGC010000034.1 GCA_902794055.1 uncultured Eubacteriales bacterium
GTGTAAAAATGATCTAAAGCGTTTGTTAATATTGACAGTTTTGAACATTTATGATATACATTATAATACATCAAACAATAAGGGAGGACAAACAATGAACAAGCACAGAACTCTTAAGGCCGCATTTGCGGCGGTTCTCGCAGCGCTTATGGCGTTTGCGGTTTTTCCGGTCTCCGCTCTGCCCGCTTTTGAAGCGGAAAAGAGCCCCGTTGCCCCCTATTGGACAGTTCCTGAAGGGTATAATGCGCATGACTACAATAAATGCGTTGAGTTCCTTGAGCAAGAGGATGAAAACGGCGTGAAGAACGGTCAGAAGCTCAATCCCGACTACGACCCGAACGATCCAGAAACATGGGTCGTGGGCAGCTTTGATGCGATGGATGGTACTGATGACTGGTTCGATGAATTCTGTGACGGGGAGACCTTTTTCCCGATAGATTGGATGATCGATTCAGAAAACGTACAGGTTGGTTTTGGTTGGTATGAGGGTGGAGGATCCGATGGGGGGAACGGAATCAAGCACGTTAGAAGTATTGTGATCCCTCCCCTATGCCGCATTTATGAAAACTATGGCGGTGAACATCCTTACCTTAATGATGAATCGAATTATGATTTTGCCGGAAACATGGATTTCAGCGGAATGGAATGGCTAAACCATTTTATAATCGAGGATGTATATTCCGGCTTTTCCGAACCAAACTCGATCGATTTGTCAAATTGCGATGAACTTACTGTGATTTGCTGCATAAGCTGCCAGATTACCGAGCTGAATATTTCCGGCGATCAAAACATCCATTGGTTTGACTGCTGTATGAGCCATATAGAAAATGAGCTTGATATTTCGAACATAGGTGGAGAGGAACGCTGGGTCGAATACCTTGGCATAACGGGCATGGGGCTCAGATCGTTTGATTTTCCCGAAATAAGTATCGATTACTTGAAATGTAGCTGGAATATGTTTGAGACGCTGGATCTTTCCAATATCCCATCCCTTACTTATTTCTATTACTATATGGGCTATCCGTATTACTATATGGGCTATCCGGATGAAGATTATACAGGACTTCAAGAACTGAAGTATTTAGGCCGCACCTGCCGTGTTGAAGGCAACGGATATATTTGGTTAGCAGTGTACTCCGATGAAGAAGATTCATACTGGAGGAGTGATGAGATCGAGGTCGAAGGCAGTGATGGAGAGCCCTTTGAAGGCTGGTATGATGAGAGCGGAAACCTGATTTGCGAGGATGCAAGGTTATACTTCGATGAAGGTGCAACCGGTGTTTTCATTGCTAAATTCGTATCGGATGATGAGCCCATCCCCGGCGACGTGGACGGCGACGGCGAGATCAGCGCTGCCGATGCACTTATGCTGCTGCGCTTCTGCGTTGGGGAGTCCCAATCCATCGATCTGAGCAGCGCGGATGCGAACGGCGATGGAGTCATTGACCTTATGGATGCGCTTATCGTGCTGCGTATGGCGATTGGCGCGGCCTGATGAGGGCTGTAAGCTGAAAACCAAACCGAATTTTCGCGGGGAACGCTCAAACGGGTGTTTCCCGTTTTTAATGCGAAGGGAAAATGTAAAAATCACTTGCGATATTTGACATTTTTGCGCAGCGGTGGTATGATTGAGCGAAAAAAGATTCTTGGAGAAAGATGATGAGAAAAAAACGCTTTCTTTGCGCTGTGCTGACGGCTCTGCTTCTTTTTGCCGCCGCATCACCCGCGTTTGATTCGGTTGCTTCTTCGATCGGCGCCGATAGGACCGAAACAGAGCCGATCGACCTCGATCTTGCGCTGAACGCCATAGGCGGCAGTCTGCATTTTGAAACCTCGGAGCATCCCTTTACGGGCACGGTCATCGACGGACGAATCGCAGCCGTAAGCGGCAATGCGGGCGTGGACAGCAGCTTTTCGAGCATCACGCTCACGCTTGATATGCGCGCAGGGGATACGCTGAGCTTCGATTATAAGTGCAGCACCGAGTACGGAGGCGATATTTTCACTTTCAGCGTGAACGGACAAACCGAATTGCTGCGTTCGGGCGAATGGGCTTGGAACAGCTATACCTACACCGCCGGTCAAAACGGAAGCTGCACCTTCGTTTGGAAGTACCAAAAGGATTACGGCATGAGCGTTGGAAGCGACTGCGTGTGGCTCGATGAGATCGTTTATTCGGGCGACCCCGGCGCATGGATCCCGGGCGATGCGAACGGAAACGGCGATGTGAGCGTTTCGGATGCGCTTCTTACGATGCGCTTTGCCATGGCGATCATAGGCGAACACCAGCTTATCTTCCACAACGCCGATATCGACGGAAACGGCAGCGTAAACCTTTTGGATGCCGTTTTTATTCTGCGTATCTCGATCGGGCTTGAATAGCGAATAGCCCCTTTAAAATGCGAAAGGAAAGCTTGGAAGCTTTTTGAAATAATTGACTTTTCTGCACCGCGGTGGTATGATTGAAGCGGCGAAAAAATCAGGAGGTAATTATGAAAAAGTTTCGTTTCCTTTGCGCCTTTTTAGCGGCGCTGCTTCTTTTACCCGCAGCATCGATCGTGCTTGCGGAGGCTCTGCCCGCAGACGGCGCGGCGGAGTATCCCATTGCTCCTATCGCGGGCGACGGCGTTGTGCTTTCCTACGACGAAAGCGCCTTCTCCCTCAAGCTTGCGCCGCTGTACGGCATGCTGCGCATCGAGGAGAACCGCACCTTAACGCTCTTTGCAAGCTTCGAGGAGGGCTGGACCTATAACGAGCAGTACACCAACTTTTTCCGCGATCATTCCGAGCGAGTTTCGGTCACAAACGGCGCGAACGGCGAAAAAGTTTTCACCTTCACCGCCGTGCGCGGCGAGTATTTGAGCGAGGACGAGATCGCTATAGTGGGCATCTACGCCTCGCCCGAGCAGCTTCCGCAGCTTCATATCGATGCGGAAGTGCCGTTTTCGCAGATAGATAAGCAAAACTGGGTCACGGCGAGCTTCACCCTCACCCTCGGAACCAAGCAGTATCAAAGCGGCGATTTTGAGGGCACGGGCGCTGTCAAGGGCAGGGGCAACACCTCATGGGGTCAGCCGAAGAAGCCCTATTCTATCAAGCTCGACTCGAAAAAATCCCTGCTGGATATCCCCAAAACCAAGAAATACGCGATAGTTCCGAGCTATTCCGACCCTTCGTTTTTGAGGAACTACATGACATATAAGGCTGGTCTGCTGCTGGACGGCATAGGCTACGTTCCGAAGTGCGAATTCGTTGAAGTGTATTTGAACGGCAGCTACAACGGCATCTATCTGCTGGTTGAGCGCGTAGATATAGAGTCCACTAAGATAAATATTGAGGAAGCGAGCGGGGATGAGCTGACGGGCGGCTATCTTATAGAGAAGGACGTTCGCGACAAGATCGATTTTTCGAGCGACCTTTGGTTCAACTGTCCCTATTGGGCCAATCAGAATAAGGACTATTTCGTTCTCAAAACGCCCGAGCCAGATGATGCGGCGCTTGCAAATCAGATGCGGCAGTACCTTGAAGCTTATATGCAGAGGGTGCATGATGCGATAATGGGCACGAGCTCCGAAAGCTACACACAGTACGTGGATGTTTCTTCCTGGATAGACTTTATAATAGTTCAGGAGCTTGCGAAGAATATCGACGGCAATATGAAAACGAGCTGCTATATGTATAAGCAGGCGCAGGACGATAAACTCTATTTCACCGCGCCCTGGGATTTCGACCTTGCCTACGGCAACCCCGCGACCACGTGGAACAACGCCGATTATCAGCATAACGATTACTACGACTGCCCGAACGCCACGAGCCCGAGCGATTTCATGGTCATAAACAGCTCCGCGCCGTGGTTCGATAAGCTCTACGACGACCACGAGGAGTTCAGCTCCGCGCTCAAGGAAAGATACGCGCAGTACAGGCGCAGCATCGTGCCCGCTATGCTCGCCATGATGGATGCGCAGGGCGCATACCTCTCCACCGCCATGCCGAGCGATGAGGCGCTCTGGCATAGGAATTTCCATTCGGGCCTTGCCTCTCTGCGCACATGGTTCATTTCGCGCGTTGCGTGGCTGGACGGCGAGTGGCTTGAAACCGAGCCCATCGGCCTCGACTTCGCGCTGAACGCCGAGGGCGGCAGCCTGCATTTTGAAACCGCGGCAAATCCCTTCACGGGCACGATAATAGACGGGCGCATCGCCGCCGTCAGCGGCAACGCGGGAATGGACAGCTCCGAATCAAGCGTAACTATTACGCTCGGTATGCTTGCGGGCGAAACGCTGAGCTTCGATTATAAGTACAGCACCGAGCAGAGCTACGATATCTTCTCCTTCAGCGTGAACGGGCAGAATAAGTTCAGCCACTCGGGCGAATCGGGCTGGCAAAGCTACACCTTCACCGCCGATCACGACGGAAGCTACACTTTCCTTTGGAAATACGAAAAGGATTACAGCTATGCAAGCGGAAGCGACTGCTGCTGGCTCGATGAAATCGCCTATTCGGGCGATGCGGGCGCGGGGCTTATCGGCGATGCGGACGGAAACGGCGAAGTGAACGTCTCGGATGCACTTCTCGCTATGCGCTTTGCCATGGGGATGATCGATGAAAGCGAATTGAATCTCGATAATGCCGACCTTGATGAAAACGGAGAAGTGAATATGAGCGATGCGATAAGCATAATGCGTATCGCGCTCGGGTTAGAATGAAGACGAATTGGAGAAAAGTTTGCATTTGATAGATTGGAGGTATTCTAATGGAAGAAAACTTATCAACATTGGTTGAAAAACTTATACAATCTTGCAGAGAAGACGATTGGTGGGACTTTAAAAGGGAGCATCATCACGATAAAGCAGAGCTCGTTCATGATATTACATGCATGGCAAATTCCCGGGCAAACAGGGATGCATATATCATTTTGGGAGTTGAAAATAAGACTTTTTCAATCTACGGTGTAGAGAAAGACACTAACCGAAGGGATCAGCAGAAAATCGTGGATATTTTGAAAGGCGTAAGCTATGCTGGTAGCGTTCGACCGCGCATTGAATTAAGGAATATTATGCTGGAGCAGCACGAAATAGATGTTCTTGTTGTTAAGAATACGAATGATGTTCCGTACTATTTGGAAAAGCAATACCAAGACTCCCAATTAAAGGATTCTGATGGAAAGAAGACCGGAAGAATTGTACGTCCATTCCACATATACACGAGGGTGGTAGATACCAATACGCCAATCGACAGGAATGCCGATCTGAATGATGTTGAATAATTGTGGCGCAAGCGGTTTGGGATTGACCGTTCTCCCAAGGAACGGCTGTTGGTACTGCTGGATGAAATTGATAAGTGGGTAGTTGATTGGGGCAACAAGAAATATGCATATCACGTCGATTATCCAGAATACCAATTGGTTCAATCGGATGAAATGCAGCAGGGATGGTGGCCGTCAGCGGCATTCTATACACATCCTGTAATGCACCTTGCACCATTGAACATTGTTTACCATAGTACAATTATTCATGAAACGGAGTTGTGGTGCTATGATCAGTTCAGAAAGTATTTGCCCAAGGCCGATAACTGTGCCGTGGAAGGAGTACGTGATTTTTGGTACTCGTACTATCTGCTTGATTCCATAGAGGGGAAACTGCTTCGCCTTTTTACAAAGGGAAAGCTTGATATATCCAGTCGCGAACCGAACTACTATCAACTGCTCATATTTCGGAATGCAGAAGAAAAGGAATCGTTTGATAAGTACCTTTCCGAACACTTTAACGATTACCCTGATGATATCATACGTGAACAGTACAAGTATCAGATTCATCAAGATACAGTTCAGAACCGTGGCGGATTAAAGTATTCCGCATTTCAAGTTGCAAAATGTGCAAAGCTGTATGAAGACTGGCTGAAAAATCAACAGATAGACTAATTCAGACA
This sequence comes from uncultured Eubacteriales bacterium, assembly GCA_902794055.1. Classification (GTDB taxonomy): domain Bacteria; phylum Bacillota; class Clostridia; order Christensenellales; family CAG-138; genus PeH17. The sequence continues at coordinate 5,929 of CADBGC010000034.1, forward strand.
ATGAAAAGCGGCTATACCGAGCATAATCGATATAGCCGCTAATTCCTAATACAGCTGATTGAAGAATACCAGTTGAAAATTGGTTATTCGCATAGCCTTATGGTGCAGTATGCTCAACATGGTTGTTATGTTATGAAATAATATCATTAAAAGCAATCTTGCCTTATATCCTCGCTACTCCGCTTCTTCTTGCGGCTTCGGCAACGGCCTTTGCAACGGCGGGGCCGACGCGCTCATCGAACGCGGCGGGGATGATGTAGTCGGGCGAAAGCTCCTCATCCGAGATCAGGGAGGATATCGCCTCAGCGGCCGCGATCTTCATCTCGTCGTTGATATCGCTTGCGCGAACGTCGAAGGTGCCGCGGAAGATGCCGGGGAAGGCGAGCACATTGTTTATCTGGTTCGGATAATCGCTCCTGCCGGTCGCGATGACCTTCGCGCCGCCCGCTTTCGCGTCGTCCGGGAAGATCTCGGGCGTGGGGTTCGCGCAGGCGAACACGATCGCATCGTGCGCCATGCTCTTGACCATGTCCACCGTAACGGTGTTCGGCGCGGAAACGCCGATGAACACGTCCGCCCCAACAAGCGCGTCCGCAAGGGAGCCCTCGCGCTTTTCGCGGTTCGTCAGCTTTGCCATCTCTTCCTTAATGGCGTTCATGCCGTCCTTGCGGCCCTCGAAGATGATGCCGGTGCGGTCGCAGAGCGTGATATGCTTCACGCCGCGCGAAATGAGCAGCTTAGCGATCGAGATGCTCGCCGCGCCCGCGCCGTTTATAACGATGCGAACCTCGTCCATCTTCTTATGAACGAGCTTGAGCGCGTTGGTGAGGCCCGCGAGCGTGATAACGGCGGTGCCGTGCTGATCGTCGTGGAAGATCGGGATATCGCAAATTTCCTTGAGCTTTTTTTCTATTTCAAAACAGCGGGGAGCCGCGATGTCCTCAAGGTTCACGCCGCCGAAGCTGCCGCTCAGAAGGTAGATGGTTCGAACGATCTCGTCCACGTCCTTGCTCTTGATGCAGAGCGGGAAGGCATCCACGCCGCCGAAATTCTTGAAGAGCACGCATTTGCCCTCCATAACGGGCATCGCCGCCTCGGGACCGATGTCGCCAAGGCCGAGCACCGCCGTGCCGTCGGTAACGACGAGGCAGAGATTGTGGCGGCGGGTCAGCTCATAGCTCTTATTCACGTCCTCCTGTATCTCAAGGCAGGGGCGGGCAACGCCGGGGGTGTAGGCGAGCGAAAGATCCTCGCGGTTCTCGGTGGGAACGGTCGAAATGACCTCGATCTTGCCCTTCCATTCGCCGTGCAGGCGGAGCGATTCCTTTTGGTAGTCCATGGTTTTTTCTCCTCGGTAGTTTTATTCCGCGTGCAGCGGCGGTTTACAGCTAATTATAACACGCCGCCCGAGGGATTAACAGGGGCGGCGCAGGGGATGGGAAAAATATAATGAATGTTTTGGTAAAAAGAGCTTGATCTGCCTTCACGCAAACGGTCTATCCGCCGTAACGACCGCGCGAAAGCTCCCGCCGTTTTCGCCCTCAAAGCGCGAGACTGCGTCGCAGATCGCCGAAACGACCTCGTCTTCGCTCATGCGGAAGCCGTAGGGGATCACCACATCGAAGATCAGCGTTGTGCGCGTTTCGCTCGGAACTATACGAAAATCGTGCAGCGTGAGCGCGGGGTCGATCGCGTGCAGCGCTTCGAGCGTGCGCGCTTTAAGCTCTTCCGTGCGCTCGTCCCCAAGCGCAACCGGATCGAGGTGTATCGTTGCCTCGCACCCGAGCTCCGCGGCGATTCTGCGCTCGGTTTCGTCGATGATATCGTGAATTTTGAAAAAATCGTCGCCCTTTTCGACCGGCACCTCGGCGTGCAGCGATATCATGCGCCGTCCGGGACCGTAGTCGTGGATTATAAGATCGTGCAGCCCCGTTATGCGCTCCGTGGAGAGCACGAGCTCCTTCACCCTGTCCACAAATTCCGGCTCGGGCATCTGACCGAGCAGCGGGGCGATGGTCTCCCTGCCCGAAGCGATGCCGGAATACAGCACGAACGCCGAAACCAGCGCGCCCACCCAGCCGTCGAGCCTAAGCCCGGTGAATTTGGAAACGATGGCGGCGATGAGCACCAGCGCAGTCGCCGCGCTGTCCGAAAGCGAATCGCGCATCGTCGCCTTGAGCGCGGGGGAGCGCAGGCGCTCTGCATACCTACCGCTTGAAAACGCCATATAGAGCTTCACGGCGACCGAAACGCCGAGTATAGCACCGCTCAAAAGCGAAAGCTCCGTTTCCTCGGGGGTAATTATTCGCTCGATCGAGGTCTTCAAAAGCTCGAAGCCCATCAGGATTATCGCGGCGGAAACGAGCAGCCCCGCGATGTATTCAAACCTGCCGTGTCCGAAGGGGTGCTCCGTATCGGGCTTTTGCGAGGCGAGCTTGAAGCCGAGAAGGGTTATGATCGAGCTTCCGGCATCCGAAAGGTTGTTGAACGCATCGGCCGTGATCGACACCGAGCGCGATATAAGCCCCGCAGCGAGCTTGCCAGCGAAGAGCAGCGCGTTCAACACTATGAAGAATGCGCCGATCAGCACGCCGTATCCGCCGCGCACCCGCGCATCCTCATAGTTTTCGTTGTTCTTAATGAAAATTTTAGCCAGAAAAGCGATCATTCCATCGTCAATGCTTAACCCTAACAACAAATAATCATAGGAAATTCCTTTGGAATTTCATCCACAACTATTCATTATTCACCATTCACTATTCACTAACAAGCCAAAGCTTATTTACCCTTCGCGGCCTTTAAAATCACCTCGAGCACCCTCGCGGTGCCGTCCAGCGTTTTATCGCCCTGCATGGCGGAGAGATACTTCTGCCTGTTGTCGTAAACCTCGTTCACCTTATTAAGCAGGCTCTCGGCGGTAACGTCCTTCTGCTGCATGACCGCAGAGTAGCCCTTCTTTTCGCAGTATTCGGCGTTCAGTATCTGGTCGCCGCGACTCTGCTCGAGCGTGAGGGGGATGAAGATGGCAGGTATCCTGAGCGCGAGGAACTCGAAAACCGAGTTTGCGCCGCTTCGGCTGATCGCAAGATCGGTTGCCGCCATAAGGTCGGGCAGCTCAGCGCTGACGTATTCAAACTGGCGGTAGCAGGGGTTTTCGCCGATGCTCTCATCAAGCTTGCCCTTGCCGCAAAGGTGGATTATGTCGAATCTCTTGGTAAGCTCGCTAAGGCTTGCGCGCACGGCGTTGTTGATCGCCTCCGCGCCGAGACTGCCGCCCATAACCATTATAACGGGCTTATTCCCCGAAAAACCGAGGAAATCAAGCCCCTTCTGCCTGTTTCCCGAGAAAAGCTCGTTTCGGATCGGCGTTCCGGTGTGCACGGCGTGGGTCTTGCCGATGTACTTGAGCGTGTCCTCAAAGGTAACGCAAACGGTATCGGCATACCTTGCGGCGATCTTGTTTGCAAGACCGGGTGTGTAGTCGCTCTCATGGCAGACCACGGGGCATTTGCCCTTCGCCGCGATAACGACCGGAACGCTCACAAAGCCGCCCTTGGAGAAAACGACCTCGGGCTGAAGCTGTTTTATAAGCTTTTTCGCCTGCGAAACGCCGTGATTGACGCGGAAGGGATCGGTGAAATTCTTCAGCGAAAAATAGCGGCGGAATTTGCCTGAGGATATCGGATGATAAAAAACGCCCTTTTGAGCCTCGATAAGCTCCTTTTCAATGCCCTCCTTCGAGCCGACGTAGTGTATCTCATAGCCCGCCTTTTGAAGCTCCGGTATCAGCGCAAGATTCGGGGTAACGTGCCCCGCGCTGCCGCCGCCTGTCATAACGATTATCTTTTTATTCTCCATGATCTTCTCCCGCGCCTTGGTACGCTTTTTGTTCATTATATGCGCCGCCTGCGGACAAATGCAAATGCACCCGCCGCAAAAAAGCGTTCGCTAAAATCCAATTATACCACGAAAAATGCCGCAAAGGAAGCTTTGCGGCGAAAAAGGGGGAGATTTGGCATTGGATTCTTTAAAATACGGTGGCGTTAACTGCGATCGGGGTTGATCAACTGATCCTCTACGTTTCTTGCACCGTACATTATGCGGATAACGCTTACGGCTTTGTTTTCTTCATCCACGGCATAGAAAACAAGATAGTTCTTAACAGGCATTCTGCGAAGAAGCCCGAACTGCTCGCGCTCAAGCGCCTCGTGGCGGTTTGGAAAGCTTTCGAGCGAGCGAACAGCTTTAACAATGCTTCTGTAAATCCCCGCAGCAAGCTCAGGCTCAAGAAGCTCGCGGGCAATATACTCAAATACGTCCTCGATATCTTGAAGCGCAGAGGCGGTGTAGGCAACTCGATAGCTCATACTCCGTGCCTGCTTTTCATATAGGCTTCCACTTCATCGAGCGAAAGCGTGCGGCCGTTTTCAACGTCGTCAAAGCCCTTTTGAAGCGCGGCATCGAGCTCTTCCGCGTTCAGTTCATCGAAAACGAGCGGGCGGCGCGATGGCAGGCGCATTTCAAACGGGATGCCGTTGTGAATAACGACCTGACGAAGAAACATACCGACAGCGTTTGACATGGGGATCCCGAGTTGATCGAGTATCCGCTCAGCCTGTTCCTTGACGGCGGGATCGACGCGGGTATAGATATTTGCGGTTCTGGCCATTGGATCGCCTCCTAACATATTGGTTAGCTTTATTTTATCACAAATGCTTGCGTTTAGCAAGCTAAAAGCAAGCAAAAACGCCGCAAAGGAAGCTTCGCGGCGAAAAAAGGGTGAAGATTTTGATGAAATGATTAGTCTTTGTTATAGAGAGAGCATAGCAAAAACGGCGTATGATCAGCTCGTCTTTTCCTTCTTTCTATTCTCTTCGTATGATTGCATGATAAGCCCGAAGATATAGTGAAAATCAGAATCTTCATTCAGATACAGCCTGTAATCCCCATTTCCCCAATGCCCGACATTGGATACGTCCTCGGCAATTTCTTCCGGATCAACAAGCGTTCCTTTGCGCATATTTATAAACAGTTTCAAGCCGTGCCTTTGAACTTCAATATCCGCAAAGTTTTTTGGAGCCTTAAATGCAATATAAAGCTTCTTTGGCTCGACAATTACGCCGTCAAGTGCTGTAAGCTCGCTGCGAAGTCTAAAGTACAGCTCCTTTATCGATGCATCCGCTTTTTCAAGAAATGTTCCTTCGTCATAGCGAATACTCTTTTCGACTTCCTCTGCAAGCTGTTCATCCAATATTTCGTGCCCTTCGGGAGTTAGCCTGTGCAATCTGTCAATGGTTCCGCTGAGAGATGCGATAGTTTCAAATATGCCATAGGCATCATCGGCGGTCATAGCGTAGAACTCCTTCTTTCTCTTCTTGCCGTCGAATGTTTCGATCGCACGAAGATTGGGATTGATCCTGTCGATCATATCATGAACAGCAACATCACGAAGGCGTTCATTTACTTCATAAACCGCGTAAACGCGAAAAGCGTACGGGATACACTCGCTGCGATTGAGATCTTTTAGACGCTTTTTGAGGTCATCGGCATAACCGATCTTGACATATTCGGGGAAACTCGGATTTGTAAGAATATAAATAACGCCCACATACTTGTCTGTCTTCATAAATACCCCCTTGTAACGATTCGCTGTGATCGGAAAAAGCTTTGACGGAACTGCTGTGCTGAACATAGCCTGCGGTATTTTTTCCAATACGATGAAACGGCAAACTGTGCATCAAGCAACAGCATAAGTTAGAATATAATTATACCACGAAAAATGCCGCAAAGGAAGCTTTGCGGCGAAAAAGGGGGAGATTTGGCATTGGATCATTCCGATATCAAAAAAGCATTGCGCGTTTGCGGTGTTGACAGCTATTACAATGCTGTAGTATACTAAATACACTTTTAAACGGAGGGAAAACCCATGAAAAACACTTTAAGATCGGCATTTTTATGTTTGCTTGCGCTCTTGCTTGCTGCGGCTGTGCTGCCTGTTTCGGCTCTGCCGAGCATGGAAACGCTCGGTACCGCAGTTGAACCGAGTTGGACAGTGCCCGAGGGCTACAACGCTCACGACTACACCAAATGCGTTTTGTTTTTGGAGCAGACCGATGCAAACGGCGTGAAGAACGGCGAAAAGCTCAGCGAAAACTACGACCCAAACGATCCCGAAACATGGGGAAGCTGTTGGTACGAAATTGATCCTCTTGGCGACGAATACGTCGAATGCTTCCAATGGGCAACTATGAACGGAGAGCTGCGCATCAATAAGATATACGCCAATTACGGCGATCTGATCGGAGCTGTGGACGCGGCGGACTGCACCGCGCTTGAACTCTTGAGCTGTTATGTTAACGGCATTATCGAGCTTGATGTATCGGGTTGCACCGCACTTGAAACCTTGAAATGCAGCAGGAACAGCCTGACCAAGCTGGACGTGTCGAGCAATACTGCGCTTGAGGTGCTGTACTGCAGTTATAACGCCCTGACCAAACTGGACGTATCGAGCAATACTGCGCTTGAGGTGCTGAACTGCGGCGGCAACGAGCTTACCGCGCTGGACGTATCGCAGAATAGCGCACTTAAGTATCTGTTCTGCAGCTCCAACTATCTTACCGAGCTGGACGTATCAAGCAATATCGGGCTCTTGGCACTGGACTGCGGCTACAACAGCATTACCGAGCTGGATGTGACCCGAAATACCGCGCTGGCGGTGCTTGACTGCGGCCACAACAGCATTTTCGAGCTGGATGTATCAGGCAATACCGCGCTTAGAGATCTGTACTGCGAAACAAATGGGCTCAGAGAGCTTGATGTATCGAACAACGCTGCGCTTATAGGGCTGAAATGCACGGGAAATATGCTCACCGAGCTGGATATAAGCAACAGTCGGAACCTGCCTTATGATCATATCATCTCCGACGGCATGGGTCATATCGGCTATTATTGTGATGATGACGTTGCTTTCTATGTGTATATCACCGCCAAACCCGTCAACGGCGCGGATTTTGAGGGATTCTATGATGAAAACGGCGCTTTGGTCCATGAGGGAGTATGGCGTGAAGATATAAATGCTTACTATTATGAGCTTGAGGACGACTCTCCGACCGGCACCGTCATCGCCCGCTTCTCCGGCGGCGCACTCCCCGGCGACATCGACGGCAGCGGCAGCGTTTCAACTGCGGATGCGATAACGACTCTGCGCCTTGCAATGCAGCTTCTTGACGGCAATGGAATGAATACCGATGCCGCGGATATGGACGGAAACGGCTCGATCACGCTTGCGGATGCGATATTGATCCTGCGCACGGCGATGGGCTTGGCCTGATGGCAATGAAATTCGGCTTCGCCGAGTGAAATCTGCCGATGCAGATGAAATCCGCTTCGCGGGTGAAATCGCCTTTGGCGATTGATGTAGAAATGCCGCTCGGTGAGCGGCATTTCTCATTTTATAATAGAAATTCCATTGGAATTTCCAGCTCAATTATTCACTATTCATTATTCACTATTCACTCTTCATCATCCCTGAATATCACCCGCACCTCATACCCAAGCCCTTCAACAAACCTTTTCACATCGCTTGTTTTCACCTCGAGCGAGGCGGTGTTCACGCTCGGATGGATCAGCATTTTTTCCTCTTTAAGGATATCGGCATCGATAACGGGGTGAACCCTTCTCTCCGTATCGTTGATAAGCCCCGTAACCGAGATAGAGCCGGGGGTAAGCCCCAATAGCTCCGAAAGCTTATCATCGCCTGCAAAGCTAAGCCGCGTTGAGCCGAGAAGCTTGCTGACCTCGCTCGTTACAAAGCGTTTTTCGCGGTGAAGCAGCAGCAGATAGAACTCCGTGCCGCGCTTATTGGTCAAGAAAAGGTTCTTGCAATGCTTTGCGCCCGAGGGCGAAACGATGGCGGCGCACTCCTCCATGCTTGCGCAGGGCGGATGCTCAAGCCGTATGTACGGAATATTCATTTGATCGAGCGCCGAAAGCGCCGCTTTTTCCTTATCGGTCATGGATTATTTGTGGTACGGCTCATTATTGATTATCTTGAACGCGCGATAGAGCTGCTCCATCAGCATTATTCTGAATATCTGATGCGAGAAGGTCATCTTGGAAAAGCTGAGCTTGAGATCGGCGCGGGAGAGCACCTCGCCTGAAAGCCCGTTCGAGCCGCCGATGATGAACGCGATGCGGCTTTTGCCCTCGAGCATCAGGCTTTTCAGCTTCTCGGCAAGCTCCGTAGAGGAGAGCTGAACGCCCCGAATATCGAGCGCCACGACCGTTTCACCGTCCGCAAGTTTTGCGAGTATGCGCCGCCCCTCGGCAAGCTTGATCTGCTCAAGCTCGGCATCGCTGAGCTTTTCGGGCGCCTTTTCATCCGCAAGCTCCACTATCTCGACCTCCGCAAAGCGCGAAAGCCGCTTTTTGAACTCGTTCACAGCATCCGTATAGAATTTTTCTTTGAGTCTGCCAACGCAGATCACGCGAAGCTTCATATTGCACCTCAAAAAACGGTATTACAGCTCGAAAATGCCCGTTATCTCGCCGCGCTTGGCGACCACTATGCGCATATCGGGGATATTCGCCTCCTCGAGCACGCGCGAAACCGTGTTGTACGCCTCGTACTCGGTGTTGTTTTCCTTGGAAAGATGTCCGAGCACCGCGAAGCGCACGCCCGTTTCATAGAGCTTGACGAGCGCTTTGCCGCAGTTTTCATTGGAAAGATGCCCGTGCTCGGAGAGGATGCGCTGCTTGAGCGGGTAGGGGTAGGGGCCGCTCTTCAGCATTTCGATATCGTGGTTCGACTCGATGAAAACGAGCCCCGAGCCCGCCGCGCGCTCGAGCATGCTCTCGCGCATACAGCCGATATCGGTCATATAGGTAAGCTTCTTTTCGCCCACGGTGAACACGAAGCCCACCGACTCTGCGGCGTCGTGCGGCGTTTTGAAAGGCAGAATATTTATATCGCCAATATAAAAATCCTCGTCCGTTTGGAAAAGGCGCGTGTTTGAATACGCAAGCTCCTTTGTGATGGGCTCCATCGCTTTGAGCGTCAGATACTGCTCATAGGGATCCGGCACATTCTCCCCGTTCCGGATCCGCATCTGCCGGATATGCGCGGCGATCCAGTCTATCAGATCGCCTGTGTTCCATTCATCAAGCCCGGAAAGCGGAAAGCCCATTGACATCAGCCGCTCTGCGATCTCGGCTGCGGCCAATGGGCTGCTGTCATCTTCGCTGTCGCTTCCGAGCGTCAGCCGTTTTTTGGTGAGACCTTGCTTTCCGCGATCAGCAGCGGCATGATCTGGTCAAATACAAGCCAGATGTTGACGCTGTCAAAGGTGTCGAGCCATTCGAGCTCGTCCCTGATCTCCAGATCCGCCTGCTGCGCCATGATGTAGAGGATATCATACATCCACTCCGTCTCGGCGCTGAGGACTGCCGCCGCCTTTTCCTCTTTGGATGCCTCCGGCGTCAGCTTTGCGCGCAGGGCGAGGATCGCGCGCAGGTCGGACGAGAACTCCCGCCCGAACTGCC
>CADBGC010000035.1 GCA_902794055.1 uncultured Eubacteriales bacterium
TATTCACCGATGCGGGCATCCCGTTTTACATCACGGACAACGTTTATCCCAAGCTCGACCTACTCAATATCGAACCCGCGCGAAGGATAATCCATCAGGTTTTCGAGGAGCACATCATCAAGGCGGCGGGCATGGAGCATATTCGCGACATGGTAACGGGCAACATCATCCCCACCCCGGGCGCGGTGATGGAAGCGAGCCAGCTTCTTCAAACCGCGATAGGCGATCTGACGGTCATCGACATCGGCGGCGCAACGACCGACGTTCACTCCGTTACCAAGGGTTCGGACGAGATAGCCGTTATGATGACCACGCCCGAGCCCTTTGCAAAGCGCACCGTCGAGGGCGACCTCGGTATGTTCGTGAACGCGAAGAACCTTATAGATATGATCGGCTCGGAGAAGCTCGCAAACGAGCTTGAAATAGATATGGAAGCGGTGATGGCGAGCTATAAGCCCATTCCCGAAACGCCCGAGCAGTTCAAGCTGACCGAGCGGCTCTGCATTGAGGCGGGTCTCATCGCGCTCGAGCGTCATGCCGGCGCATTCCGCTACATCTACACGCCGCAGGGCAGGCAGACCATAGCCGAGGGCAAGGATCTTTCGATAATCAAATGGCTGGTCGGCACGGGCGGCGCGCTGACGAGGCTTCCGCACCATGAGGAAATTGCAAGGAAGCTTGCCGACTGCAACACCGGCGGGCTGATGCTCTTCCCGAGGCCTCAGAGGGTGAAGCTTCTTTTCGATAACCACTATATCATGGCTTCACTCGGCGTGCTTTCCAAGCGCTACCCCGAGGCGGCGCTCGATCTGATGCTGCAAAGCCTCGGATTCAACAAGTGATATTTCCATTAATTTTTGAAAAATAAAAAGAGGTAATAATATGAATCCGAAACTGATAATCGATCTGAACAAGCTGCGCGAGAATCTCGATTGGCTCACGAGCCGCTGCCATGAGCGCATGATAAACGCCGTTATAGTTACCAAGGTTTTCTGCGCCGACCCCGAGATCTGCCGAATCATCGATGAAAGCGATGCGGACGGCTTTGCCGATTCGCGCCTTCAAAACCTTGAGACCATCGAAACGAGAAAACCCAAGCAGCTTCTTCGCATCGCCATGCAGAGCGAGGCGGAGGAGGTCGTGCGCACCGCGGATATCTCGATGCAGAGCGGCATCGAAACTATAAAGCTTCTGGGCAAAGCGGCGGCGAAGCTCAAGAGGAATCATAAGATAATCCTTATGATCGATATGGGCGACCTTCGCGAGGGCATCTTCTATAAGGACGAGGCGCAGATCTTCAAGGCCTGTGAAGCCATCCTCAGCGAACCCTGGCTCGAGTTCTACGGCGTTGGCGTGAACCTGACCTGCTACGGCGGCATCATCCCCGATGATGAAAACGTGGGCGGGCTCGTGAAATTTGCCGAGCGCATCCGCGAAAAATACGGCATCCCCCTGCCCATCGTTTCGGGCGGCAATTCCTCTATGATGACGATGCTCAAGGAGGATCGCATCCCCGAGGGCGTTACCCAGCTTCGACTCGGCGAGAGCTTCGTTCTTGGAAACAACACCGAATCGGGCGAACCGATGGAGGAGCTGAACACCGACTGCTTCGTGCTCGAAGCGGAGCTTGTTGAGGTTCAGCATAAGCCGAGCAAGCCCATCGGCACGAGCGGACTGAACGCGTTCGGCGAGCGCGTGACGTTTGAGGATCGCGGCCCCATGGTGCGCGGCATCCTCGCCATCGGCAGGCAGGACGTGAACCCCGACGGGCTCACCCCCCTCGATCCGCGCGTGGAGATAATCGGCGCATCGAGCGACCATCTGCTTTTAAACCTCACCGCCTGCCCCGAGTATAAGGTGGGCGAAACGCTCAGGTTCATCCCCGATTACGGCGCACTACTCAAGCTCTGCACCGCCGAAAGATACGTTTCCCGCGAATACATTGGAAAGAAGGAAGATTAAATGTCCTACATAAAAATAAACGACATCCTTAAAAAGCGCGGCAAGAGCCCCGTTCGCATATCCCCCGCCGCCATGGAGGGCGCGCGGATAAAGGTGCTTGTCGGCTCCTGCGCACATTGCGCAAAACTCAAGGACAACGTGCTCGAAGCGGCGAAGGTTCTCGGCATTCCCGAGAGCGATATCGAGGTCGTTTCAGACCTTGCGTGCATCGTCAAAATGGGCGTTATGGTAACGCCCTCGCTGATCGTGAACGGGCAGATAGTCAGCTCGGGCAAGGCGCTTTCGGTGGATGATATCATTCCGCTTCTTGAGAATAAGGGCGACGGTTTGCTGTAAAAAGAGGTCAATAATATGAAGGAAAAAATAAGTATCAAGGATTATGCGGGCATCATCACCGAGGAGCTTAAAAAGGGCGTTCTTCTGAACACGCAGGGCGAGAAATTCAACTCCATGCTGATCGGCTGGGGTGCGCTCGGCACGGTTTGGAATCTGCCCGCATTCACGGTGTACGTTCGCGAGAGCCGCTACACGAAGGAAGTGCTCGATAAAACCGGCGAATTCACGATCAGCATACCTCTCGGCAACCCCGACCCCGTTATAAACCGCGTTTGCGGCTCGCTCTCGGGCAGGGACGTGGACAAGGTCGAATCCGCGAAGCTCGAGCTCGCCGCCCCCGAAACGAACGGCGTTCCGGGCATCCGCCAGTACCCGCTGACCATCGAATGCAAGGTGCTGTACTCGCAGCGCGAGGAGCTTTCGGAGCTTCCCGAGGATATAATCGAAACCTTCTATCCCGAAAGCCTTGTGGGCTTCCCCGAATTCGATATGCGCGACCCGCACACGGCTTATATCGGCAGGATAGTGGATGCTTATATCATAAAATAAGGAATTTGCAATATGAAAAAGCTTTTTGTGCTCATCATCGCGGCGCTTATTTGCCTGCCCCTTGCCTCCTGCAGGAGCGGGAACGATAAAGCCGCACGGATCGCGCTTGAAGAAGCTTTAAAAACGGAAACCGACCTCGAATTCTTCATTCTCGACGACGTGATCGATGCCGATTTTTCCGGCTTTCATGAGATCTACGGCTGGTTCGGCGCACGGGAATATGCCCCAAAGCGCTACGGAATACCCAATGCAAGCTCCGATCTTCAGCAAATACCCGAACAATGCGTTCGTTATCTGGTAAGCGCATGGCCCGATCATGCGGACGGCGGCGCTTTTGTTACGGATATAACCGTCACCGATCCGAGGGTTCGCCTTTTCGGGCTCACGGTCGATTCCACTGCGGAGGAATTGATTAAAAAATGCGAGCTTCTCGGCTATAAAAAGGTCGATAAGCCCGATGAATGGGATCAAGCCGGGGTCAACAGCATAGAGTTTGCCTGCGTTAAGTCGAACGACGGAAAGCATTATATCATCCTTGAGAAAACCGCGGAGCGCTCATACATACGGATAATGGCGCCCGTCGGCAATCGGGATAATATCATCTTTTGATGAGCGCTTTTCCCTGCCCCGTCATCCGCGCAGCGTTTGCAGGCGGAAAAGTGGATGCGTATGTAATAAAATAAACTGTTTTTTGATACTGAAAAGCCCCGCCGTGAGCGGGGCTTTATTTATGCGGTTCAGTTCTCATTCAGCGGAAGCGTGGAATATGTATAGATAATGCTTTCCTGAAGGATCGTTGTGTCGGGATTCAGGCTGCTCGATGCAAGCACGGAATAGTAGCCGTCCACGCTTACGTTTCCCACATTCGACAGAATGAAGAATCTTGTGTAATACCCGCCGGAGAAGGTTTTTCGCTCATCATTTGCAAATCTGAAGTCCCGTGTGAACTGCGCCTCGCCGTCAAGCGAAGCAATATCCGAATAGGTGCACATTTTCACCTTTCCGCCGCTGCTGACGAGCTTTTCTATGCCGTATGCTTCGGAGCCTTCGCGTAAAAGCTTATACAGAAGCAGCGAAGCATCCTCCCCCGCCTTTGCCTTTTCAAAGAAATCGAAGAAGCGCTCCTCGCCGCGCTTTATGGACTTGTCAACTACGATCGTCATACCGTCCTCAAAGGCCTTGTCGGGGGAATAATCGGCAACTCTGCCGCCTGCTAAAACGAGCGGAGGCTCTTCCAAGGGTGTGCTCGATATTATTTCCTCCGTTTTCCCTATTGGCAAGCAGGCCGCTTGAGCCAATAGCAGCGCAGCCGCCGCAAGCGGAAGCGCTTTGCGGAGCATTTTTCCGCACCTTTCAGTAAATTTCTTCATTTGCTTTGTCTCCCTTCTTTTTTTATCGCATCATCTGCATCAGATGCAGCTTTCGATTATCGAAGCGAACTCCTCAAGCATTACCCTGTCCTCATCGGTAAATCTGCCGATAAGCGGACTGTCGATATCCAGAACGCCGATAACGCTTCCGTCCTTCGCGTGAAGCGGCACGACTATCTCGGAATTGCTGGCGCAGTCGCAGGCGATATGCCCGGGGAATTCATGCACATTTTCAACGACGAAGGTTCTGTTCTCCCTTGCCGCTGCGCCGCAAACGCCCTTTGTGAGCGGTATCTCGATGCAGGCGGGCTTGCCCTGGAACGGCCCAAGCACGAGTATTCCGTTCTCGATAAGATAGAAGCCCGCCCAGTTGATGTTTTCAAGGCTCTCCCAAAGCAGCGCCGAGGCGTTTGCAAGGTTTGCGATCGGATGCGGCACGCCGTCAACGAGCGCTTTTAATTTGAGATTCAGTTCGCTGTCCATACTTTCTCCGTTTCAAAAGCTTTTCAAAGTAAACTGTACCACACCAAAGGGCAAAATGCAACGATTTTCATCCTATTAAACGCAAGTTTTTTCAAAAACCGCTGTTATTCCCCTTCCCGTTGTGCTATAATACGGCGGTAATGCTTTCCTTAAAGAGGACCTTCCATGATGCCCACCGTTTGGACATTTTTAATAGTTTGCCCGCTCGTTTTCATCGCGGGCTTTGTGGATTCCGTCGCAGGCGGCGGCGGCGTTATCTCGCTCCCCGCCTATCTTCTTGCGGGCATACCGATGCATCTCGCCGCGGGCACAAATAAGCTTGCAAACGGCTGCGGCACGGCGATATCCGCATATCGCTATGCAAGATCGGGCAAGGTGGTTTGGCTTGCCGCCATTCCCGCAGCGATTTTCTCGACCATTGGCTCCTTTCTCGGAACGGAGCTTGCGGTGTATCTTCCCGCGCGCGTGCTGGAGATCATCGTGATTGCGGCGCTGCCGCTCGTGGCGCTGATACTCTTCTTCGCAAAGGGCTTCGGCGAGGAGGAAAAGCCGCCCAAGCCGCGCAATTCGGTGATCGTACTCGCTTCGCTGATCGGGCTTGCGATCGGCTTCTACGACGGGCTTATCGGCCCCGGCACCGGCACGTTTTTAACGCTCGCTTTTTCCGCGCTCATCGGCTTCTCGCTGCTTCGCTCCGCGGGCTGTGCGCGCATGGCAAACCTTGCTTCGAATATCGCTTCGCTCGTTGTGTACATTTTGCACGACAACGTGCTGTTCTCAGTGGGCATCCCCGCCATCGCCTGCTCGATGCTCGGCAATTACTTCGGCTCGAAGTACGCGATAAAGGGCGGAAGCTCGAAAATACGCTTCGTTATGTTCCTCGTGCTCGGTCTGCTGTTCATCCGCTTTGCGCTCAAATTCTTCAAAATTATCGATTTTTAGGTGATATAGTGTGAATATCCGTCTTTCAGACAGTTTTACTTATAAAAAGCTTATCCGCTTCACCCTGCCCTCCATCGTTATGATGGTGTTTACCTCCGTTTACAGCGTTGTGGACGGACTTTTCGTTTCAAACGTTCTCGGCAAAACGCCGTTTGCGGCGGTGAATCTTGTTTTTCCGTTCACAATGATGCTTGCGGCGGTCGGCTTCATGATCGGCACGGGCGGAACGGCGCTCGTTTCAAAAAAGCTCGGCGAGGGCGATGAGGATACGGCGCGGCGGTATTTCACGATGTTCGTTGTGTTCACGCTGCTTCTCGGGCTTATCGTGAGCGCGGCTGCATTTATTCTTATGCGCCCGATCTGCATTCTTATGGGCGCAACGGCGGAGATGCTCGAGGACTGCGTTATCTACGGGCGCGTGCTCGCCGTTTTCAACTCCGCGTTCATGCTTCAGGTGCTCTTTCACAGCTTCTGCGTGGCGGCGGAGCGGCCGAACGTCGGCCTTTTTGCAACGATCGCGGCGGGGCTTATGAACATGCTGCTCGATTTCCTTTTCATCGCTGTATTCAAATGGGGCATCGCCGGAGCAGGCGCTGCAACGGGCATCAGCCAGCTTGTGGGCGCGGTGATTCCGCTTCTGTACTTCACGAAAAAGGGGCGCGCTCAGCTTTGGTTCACCAAAACGAGGCTCGAAGTGAAGCCACTGCTTCAGGCCTGCGCGAACGGCGTTTCCGAATTCCTCAGCAATATCGCAAACTCTGTTTCGGGCATGGCATACAATCTTCAGCTTTTGAAGTTCGCAGGCGAGGACGGCGTTGCCGCATACGGCGTTTTGATGTACGTAAATTTCATATTTATCTCGATTTTTATCGGCTATTCCGTTGGAAGCGCACCTGTTATAGGCTTTCACTACGGCGCGAAGAACCGCCCCGAGCTCAAGAGCCTTCTTGCTAAAAGCGCCGTGCTTATCGGCGCAGTCGGCATAGTTATGACTGCGCTCGCTTTAAGCCTTTCAAGGCCGCTTGCCTCGGTTTTCGTCGGCTACGATGCGGATCTTATGGCGCTGACCCGCCATGCGTTCGTGCTTTTCGCGTTCTCGTTCCTCTTCGTTGGCTTCAACATCTTCATTTCCGCCTTCTTCACAGCGCTGAACAACGGGCTCGTTTCGGGCGCGGTATCGTTCCTCAGAACGCTCGTTTTTCAGCTTCTTGCCGTCACGCTGCTCCCCATTTTTCTTGGAACCGACGGCATCTGGCTTGCCGCGGTCGCCGCGGAGCTTGCCGCGCTTTTGAGCGGAGCCGCGTTTTTGATAGCAAACAGAAGGAAATACGGATATATATGAGAGGCTTTCGCACTTTTTGCCGCAAATAAAGAAGTTTTTTTCCAAAACCGGCTTGACATTTCGGTTCAAGCCGGTTATAATAAGGATAATTCAATTGTGCGCAATTGAATTGAATAAAATCGTTTCAAGGGAGTGTATGAATTATGAACATCTACGATTTCACCGTTAAGGCGCAGGACGGCAGCACGGTTTCGCTTGAAAGCTATCGCGGCAAGGTCCTCATCATCGTAAACACCGCCACGGAATGCGGCTTCACGCCTCAGTACGGTCCGCTTCAGGAGCTGTATGCAAAGCATCATGCGGACGGACTCGAGATTCTCGACTTCCCCTGCAACCAGTTCGGCAATCAGGCACCGGGCAGCGACGAGGATATCCACACCTTCTGCACCGGAAGATTCGGCGTTACCTTCCCGCAGTTTTCTAAAATTGAAGTAAATGGTGAAAACGCCGATCCGCTGTTTAAGTATCTGACCGAGAACACGAAATTCGCCGGCTTCGGCAAGGGCCCGATGGCGCTTGTTATGAAGGGCATTGCGAAGAAGGCGGACAAGGACTATGAAAACAACGGCCTTATCAAGTGGAACTTCACCAAGTTCATCATCGACCGCGAGGGCAATATCGCCGCCCGTTTCGAGCCCACCGCGAAGATGGAGGACGTTTGTGCTAAGGTCGAAGAACTGCTTTAAAAGATGGCGAACGCAAAGAACGACTATCCCGAGCTGCTGCTTGAAAACCAGCTCTGCTTCCCCCTTTACGCCTGCTCGAAGGAGATAATCAAGCGTTATCGGCCTTTTCTTGACGAGCTTGAACTGACCTACACGCAGTATCTTGTTATGCTCGTGCTTTGGGAAAGACAAAGCCTTAGCTCAAAGGAGCTTGGGCAAGCGCTCTACCTTGATTCGGGAACGCTCACGCCCGTTCTGAAAAAACTTGAGGAGAAGGGGCTTTTATCGAGACGGCGCAGCGACGATGACGAAAGAAATCTTATCGTTTCCATCAGCGAAGCCGGCGAAGAGCTGAAGCATCGCGCCGCGCATGTTCCTCAGTCGCTTGCTTCCTGCGTAAAGCTTGACGCGGACGAGGCGCAGGAGCTATACAGGCTTCTTTATAAGTTCCTCGGTTCACTCTGAGTTCTTCACAGAGCCGGTATCGAAGCAGCGAATCAATATCAGCAACGAAAAAACGGGGCTTCAAGCGAAGTCCCGTTTTCATCACTTTTTCTTATGTTATTCGTTTTTCCATCCGTCAGCCATTCCACTTCGGATGCTGCGAAAGCACTCTGAATTCATAGCCCCTCGCGAGAAGATCCTCGATCATGTAGGGGAGCGTTTCAACCGTTTCGTTTACGGTATCGTGGCTGAGGAATACTACGTGACCAACGCCTCTATTCTCCATATACTTGATCGAAAGGCGGTAGGACTCGAGCAGATATTCGGTAAAGGGCAGATTCTCGGTGTTGCCTGCCGCCCACTTGTCATTGTTGCCCGCGTTCCAATCAAACCATTCGTAGCCGCGCTGATGGAGCCTGTTTATTATCTGATCCCGAACAGGGCGTGCGGAGGCGGTCGTGCTGCCGCCGGGGAAGCGGAAGCATATCCTCCACGGGAGATGACCAACCGCATTCATGACCGCCTGCTCCCACCTCTCGACCTCCGCCATCATCGCATCGGCCGAGGCATAGCACTGCGTGAAATCATGTGTGTAGCTATGGCAGGCGATGAGATTGCCATTTGAAACGATCTCGCGCGCGATCTCGGGGTTTCTGTCCACAAAATAGCCAACGGTGAAGAAGGTCGCCTTAACACCGTAGCGGTTCAGTATCTCGATGACCCTGCGGGTATTGGCGCAGGGGCCGTCGTCGAAGGTGAGATAGATATACTTCCCGCCGCTCGGCTGAGCCGTGGGCGAGGCAGTCGCGGGCGCGGGCGTGTTCGTAGCAGTCGAAGTGGGCTCGGGCGCATGGGTGAGCTCGGATGTCGGCGCCGGAGTGGGCTCGGGTGTCGGGGTCGGCTCGGGAGTTGGCGCCGGAGTGGGTTCGGGTGTCGGGGTCGGCTCTGGCGTGGGTGCAGCGGTCGGCTCATCCGTCGGTGCATCGGTAACAGGCTCAGGCGTGGGAGCTTTGCTCGGCTGAGCCGTCGGGATCGCATTCTGCGTGGGCTCCGCGCTCGGAGTGATGACAGGCTCGGTAAGCTCGGGCTGCTTCGTGCTCAGATGCTCGCTCCGATCGAAGGGCGAAATAATAACACTGCTCGGAAGATACAGCGAGCAGGCGGATAAAAGCACGGATATTATAAGAATAAACGAAATAAATACGGCAAGACGGCGCAAAGCTATCACCTCCAACTATCGGTTAGTTCAATCTTACCACCTTTGCGCCGCTATTTCAAGTCCCCAAAGATTAACTTTTTGTGACAGAATACCGCATTTTTCCCTTAAAACATTACAATATTCTTATGGTTTATTTTTGTTCAAAATAATATATTTGCGCCAATTCGCTTCACAGTACGCTCGTGCCGTTTTCGTCGTTTATCAGCCTTGATATCCGAACCTCATCGCCCGTTTCCGCATCCAGATAGACCGCGTAGCGTTCGCCTGCGAAGCTGCCGGTGAACTCGTGGCAGAGCTTCTCGCTTCCGTCCGGCATCGGTATCAGCGCAAGTGCTGTTCTTTCTATCGCAAGGTTCTTTGAAAGCCGCTCCGCCGCCCGCTCGCATACCATGATCTCGCTCGGCATCGCCCTTTCCGTATGGCTGTGAAGATAGCCGTTTGCATCTGCGCCGATGACCATTCCGCTGCCTCTATCCAACCAAAGCTTCACAAGGTCGCTGTAAATAATTACCTCAGTCTCCTCGGCCTCCCCCGCGCTTTTATCCTCACGAAGCATATTTATGGCTTCGCTCATATCTGAATCCTCCGAAATAAGCGCATCCCGCATTCCGTTCGAAGAATTGAAGCGCGCGCTCTGCACCGCGGCAAAGCTTATCAAAACGCCGCTTTCATAATACTGCGCACCTATCGCCTCCATCTTCGGATAGCCCATTTTCAAAAGCCATGCCCTCCCCGCCTCCTCGAGCCTCGAAAGCTCCTCCTCGCTCGGTTTTTCGCTGAACTCACCGCCCCGCTGTGCGTTCGGATTCTCCGTTCTCAGATAAAGAAGCTGACCACCGTTAACGCTCAGCGCGATCTCCGCGCGCCTTCCGTCCGAAAGCGTTCCCGAAAGCCCGTGAAAGGGTATTTTTCCTCCCGATATGCCGCCGTATTCGAGCGCGGCACCCTCATCCTCCAGATATTCCCGCGCCTTTTTATGCGCCGCGTCGCCATCCGTATCCTCTCCGCCAAGCCCCATCGGCTCGCGGTTTTCGATGCTGTCGGAATACGGTCCGTCGTAGCTGATCGAAGGATAGCGCGGCCCTGCCTCCTGCTGCTCGGTTTGGGCGAAAAAGCCGTTCCCGTTGAGCGCCGAAAGCGGAATGCTTCCCGAGCTAAGCTTTTCCGAAATTTCGCCGAAAACCGCCTCGCTTGCAGTAAATACCTCCATTAGCTGCTCCCTATCCTCTTCCGAGAGCCTGCCGCCTCGCCTGAGCGCACCCGAAAGACCTTTTGCATAGTCGCCTATCTGTATCAAAAATCGGTTCAGCTCAACGGAATCCGCGTGGGACTGCGGTATTCTGCCCATCAAACCCGCGATCGCGCCGCTTTCAAAGCGGATATCGTCCAGCGTTTCCGAAAGCGTTGCTGGTGACTCGCTGACCATCAGCTTTGAAAGCGCGATCTGCATATTGTACACAGAATCCGCAAGCTCGGTATAAGCCTGGCGATAGATGCCCTCATTCGTGCGGCGCAGCTCCTCGGCGCGAACGCGGTTGGCGCTGCCCCAAACGCCCGAAGCTATCAGCGCGGCAACGAGCAGCGCGGGCAGCACGCAGCCAAACACCACCATCACGCCTCGCGGGATCAGCACATAGCCGTTTTCAGTTTTTCTTTTTTCGTATCGCTTATCCATTTTCAAGCCTCATTTCATACCTTTTTTTGCGTTTGCCCATGCGAGCCATCAGCAGAAGGCATGATCGCCAATCCTCAGCAGCACCGGCCGCGAAAGCATCCATCTGCTCGTTGCCGTGCGCGGATTATAGTAGTAAAGGCAGCCGTTGGTAGGGTCCCAGCCGTTCATGGCATCCCGTGCGGCGTTTATTGATTCGGTGTCGGGCGTTAGATTTATCTGACCGTCGCTCACCGCATCGAACGCGCCGCTCTGGTAGATCACGCCCGCAACGGTATTGGGAAACGATGCGCTTTTGACCCTGTTCAGCACCACCGCCGCCACCGCGACCTTGCCCCTGTACGGCTCTCCCCGCGCTTCACCGTGCACAAGGCGCGCAAGCAGATACAGGTTTCCCGAATTGCTCGCGCTCGAAGAGCCCCCGCTGCCCAGATCAATACCGAGCGCCGCCGCGGTTTTCCTGCCCACTATGCCGTCCACGGTCAGCCCGTTCTTTTTTTGAAACGCCTTCACCGCGCTCTCGGTTCCGCTGCCGAAGATGCCGTCCACCGCGCCCGAATAATAGCCCCAGTTTTTCAGCTTGGTCTGCACCTGCTTCACAAGCTCGCCGCGGCTGCCTCGCTTGAGCGTTTCTGCCTTTGCAAAGGCGAAGAACAGCGCCGCCGCCGAAAAAGCGAGCGCAAGAAGAAATGCGGTTCTTTTTATTCGTCTGTTCATACTCCGTCCTCCCCAAGAAAGATCCTGTTGAATAGCTTAACGAGCAGGCTTTCAAAACGCACCGTTCCGTCCCGATCCAAAAGTAAGCTTTTCTCCGAAGAAGCATCGGCTTTCCCGGCGGGCTCAAGCCTCTTCTCCCCATTTATGATGCACAGGGGCGGAAAAAGGATGCACCACCAATTTTTGCCCTCAGCTTCCCCAAGCAGTATCCTCAGCGCACGGTATTTACCCGCTGGATAGAGCTTGCCATCGTACTCACGCTCGGGAAAATCGAAATCGCCTATGATAAGCTGCGCATCATAGCTCGCGCCCTCCTCCTTTAGCACGGTGCGCACAGCGTTTAAAACGGTGCTGCCCGCCGTTTTCAGGATGCCCTCCGCATCGTCAAGGCTCGAAGGATGCAGTATATCGTTGCTTAAACGGGCAAGCTCGAGCAGCCTGTTTCGAACGAGCAGCTTAACGCGCTGATCCTCGCTTGAGTCGCTGTTTGCAACAATATGAAGCCGCATCACCTGTCCGTCACGCGCGGGATCGTAGATGGAGCTGTCCATGCTTTTCACCACCGCAGCGCCCTCATCCGCAGGAAGCGAAGCATCGTTCGCTCCGCCGTATCCTCGGTTTTTGATCCAGAATACGCCGCCAAGGATCGCTCCTGCGGTCAAGAAAAGCGCGATCAGCGCCGCGCCGCCCGCTATCACGGCGGCAAACGCGCGCCTTCTCAAGTTTTTGCCAATCATCAGTATCATTTCAACCTTCCAAGCCTCGTTTTTAGGCAATATATTTATTCTTGCCCATGAGTTATTATTGACAATTCATTCCTTTTTGATACATACTTGATTCAATAAGGCAACTGCCTGAGTTTGCTGAACGATCGGAGAAAACGGTAAAAAATGGAATTCGTTGAGCTGAATGCGTATGCAAAAATAAATCTGACCCTTGAGGTGCTGAAAAAACGCGAGGACGGCTATCACGAGCTTCGTATGCTCATGCACTCCATCGGCCTGTCCGACCGAATTCGCATTGAAAAAGCGGATGAGGGCGTTATCTGCGTTGAGTGCAGCGCACCGCTTCCCGAGTTCAACACAGCATACCGCGCGGCGGAGCTTTTTATTGCGGAAAAGGGCTGCGGCGGCGTGCGTATTTTCCTTGATAAAAACATACCCGCCGAGGCGGGACTTGGCGGCGGAAGCGCGGATGCTGCGGGCGTTCTTCACGGCTTGCAGCTTCTGTACGGCGAAATGGATAGAGAACGCCTTTACGAGATCGGCAAGCAGGTCGGTGCGGACGTTCCCTTCTGTTTACACGGAGGCTGCGCACTTGCCTGCGGCATCGGCGAAAGGCTGACTGCGCTTGAACCCGTTCTTCTTCCCCTTCTCGTTTTGAAGGGCGAAAAGGGCGTTTCCACGGGCGCGCTGTTCCGCTCGCTCTCCCCCGAAAGCATGGGCGACCGCGACGGTTTGGCTGAGCGCATGATAAAGGCGCTTGGCGAAGATGCAAGAGCAGTTGCTTCAAGCCTTTATAATGCGCTCTCCCCTGCTGCGGAAAGCATCGTTCCCGAGATCGCGGAGCACCGCGAGTGCTTGATGGATTCCGGCGCATTGGGAGCGATCATGACCGGCAGCGGCTCGGCGGTTTTCGGCATTTTCGAGAGCTTGGAGAAGGCGAAGCAGGCCGAAGCGCGGTTTTCGGACTGCGTGTTCACCTCGGTTTGCACCACGGTGGATAAGCCTTTTGAACTTATCTCCATCGGATAAAAAACGGCGAGTTTAAAAGGCGTGGCAATCGCTCCGCCTTTTTGCAAGTATTCTTATTCATTCAGATATCCCTGTCCGAATCACATTCCCGAACTATGATGCCGCCAAGAAGCTTCAAAAGCTCCTCCTCGGTTTGCTTTTCGCTCGCATAGCCGTCCAGATCGAGCCTTCGCCCATCGTTCAGAACTACCACGTACGAGCTGCGCTCCACCCTTTCGCCGTGATTATTGTGGCGCGTACCGATATGGCAAACCTCCTTTATATCCGAGAAGCTGTATTCCGTTCTAATGAGCGGATTGCCCTCGCTTGGCGCATCGAGGCGGTCGGCGTACACGCGCACGGTTTGGGAAAACAGCATCACGAACATGAAAACCGAAAGGACCGTGGAACCTATTAAAACGATTAAGAAAAACCTGTTTTCGCCGTTTACGTAGCGCAGCTCATCGCGCTCGATAAGCTTTTTTGCGCGCTTTTTGAAAAGAAGCTTCACAAGCGGCTTTCTGAACACGATCATTCCCGGCAGAGAGGGAAACACCGCAAGCAGTATGCTGTAATACCACGGCGCATCGAATGCCGCGACCGTTCCCCGCGTATGAACGAGATCGAAAACAAGCTTTGCCGCGATAAAAACCGCAGCAAGTGCGGCGAAAACCGCAATAAGCAAAAGCGCATAGATCCAAAACGCGCTTTTACCCGCTTCATCATCCGCTTTGAGCGCGTTGCAGTTTTCGCTCATCGGAGAAAACTCTCCGTGCGTCTTGAGATAGTCGCACAGGCGGTTTTGGTACTCAAGCGTTTTCCCCTTTGCACGCCACTTCTCGAGAAGCTTTATGGCTTTATCGGTTTTCCCGTTCAAAAGCGCCCTGTTCGCCGCGCCCCGCGTATGATCGAGTATCACGAACGGCTCGCGCGAATAATGGGGATTTGCGGGGAAGGCCGATTTTCGCTCCAAATACTCATTTGGATCGGCAGTGTCTACCTTGCGCTCAAGCGGAAGTCTATCCTCCGAAGCCGCCTGCTCGATGATCGGAAGGTATTGGGCGATCATGCTCCAAAGCGCACCGAAACAGTTTTCAAGCCGCTCCTCGTTTTCGATCATCGAAAAGAAGGTGCTGCGAAATTCTGCTATATCGAGCTCAACGAAGATCTCGGGGAAAAAGTAATACGCCTCCGCCGATTTATCGGGATAGAATCGGCAGAACAGAACGTTCTTCACGTCTCCAAGCGAATGTCTTTTAAAAACGAGCTCCAGCTTAATAAGGCGCAGATAGATCGAAAATACGGCAAGCTTCTTCTCCTCGGAAAACTCCGTGCCGAAATTCTCGATTTTCCCCGCCGCTTCTTCGCAAAGCGAGCGGAACTTTTCCTTAAACAAAACCTATCTCCTCCATCTGCTCGAGGCTTCCGCCCCGAGTCCGAATGATTTATTTTAACATTTTCAAAGCTTCATTTCAATATGTGCACCGTTCCATCAAAAAGCCGCGTTATCATTATTCCTTTTGAAAAACCTGTGGGTGCGCAATTGCGCACCCACGAGCGGTCAAGTTATGCTGTTGTAATTACCAGCCAAGATCAGGGGAAAGCAGATTCATCACATGTCGCAGAATGAGCAGCGAGTCCATAGAATCGACCACGCCGTCCCTGTTGACATCCATAGCAGAGGGATCTGCCTCGGGTTCAAGCTCCAGGATATAACGGAGAACGAAGAGCGCATCCGCTATATCCACGTCGCCATCCTGATCCGCATCGCCGCGCTCAAAGTAGCTGGCGGTAACGGTGATATTCTCGGTTACGTTGGAGAAGTCGGTGTCCCAACCGGTGAACACGTACCAGAAGTACTCGGGAAGCTCGGGCGCGGTCGCGGCGGAGCCGTAGGGCACTTCAACGGTCTCGGTAAGGGAGAGATCGTAGCCATAGACGAAGGTTACGGTGTAGGTGTTGACGGTCTGCTCGAATACTGCGGTGTAGGTGATGTCGCCG
>CADBGC010000036.1 GCA_902794055.1 uncultured Eubacteriales bacterium
CATCAGTTTATCGTATCGCGCATCGGAAACAAGCCCGATATTTCGTCCTATCTCTGTAAGGCGCAGATCGGCGTTGTCCTGCCGTAGTATCAATCGGTATATCGCGCTAATAGATCCTGATTTCCTGATCTGTGCTGCGTGAATAGCGTTTCGAACGTTCGCCAACCTCTATGCGCTGTAAGAAGATATGGAGTATCTCGCAGGTAAGTTCATTGATCTCGGTATACCGTGTGTACGCCCTCCATGTTTCCGTCCACTCTTTGCAAGGTTTCGGGAATTGGCGCGTTTGCGGCTTCCAGTCTGTCCAGTATCTGCGTGATTGATAAGCCTTCCGGCTTCCACGCAAAAATGCTGCGAACAAACTGGGCGGTAGCTTCGTTTGGAATGATATTCGTTCTGTCCTCATTCCACATATACCGTACCCTTCACGATTTACAGTGCCGAGTTTATACTTTACTTTTTCCCGCATCGGCCAGCCCACCTGCCACATAGTTTCCCCTATGGCACGGAGCATCTCCGCATTTTTCGTTTGGCGTGCATATTTTTTCAATAAAATCCAAGAAATTCTGCAGGGATTTCTTCCTCAATGTTCCGAAGGAACGCATCATTTGCCGAAGGAAAGCATCATTGCCGAAAGTCGGCATCATTCCCTCATCTTCCCGCTCATCTCCCAAAACGCCACGGCGCTCGCTGATGCAACGTTCAGCGAGTCCACGCCGTGAAACATCGGAATTTTCACGGTATAGTCGCAGGAGCGTATCGTTTCCTTATCGAGTCCCGGGCCTTCCGCGCCGAGCAGCACGGCGAGCTTTTTCTCGTTTTTCAGCGCGGCATCCGAAACCGAAACGGAGTTATCTGAAAGCGCCATCGCCGCCACCTTGAAGCCGAGCTTTTGAAGCAGCGCGATATCGGCGCGGTTTTTTGCCGTTTCCATGCAGGGCAGCACCGTCCACGGAATTTGAAACACCGTGCCCATGCTGACCCTCGCGGCTCTGCGGTTCAGCGGATCGCAGCAGTTTGCGCCAACTAGAACCGCATCCATGCCGAGCGCGGCGGCGGAGCGGAAGATCGAGCCGATATTCGAAGCATCGCTCACGCCCTCCATAACGGCTATGCGCTCCATGCCCAAAACGAGCTGCTTTACCGCGGGAAGAGCCTTCCTTTTCATTGCCGCAAGCATTCCGCGGGAGAGGTGAAAGCCCGTTATGCCCTCAAAAACCGCCGTATCCGCAACGAAAACGGGCGTTTCGCCGATAATGCTGCCAAGGCTTGCCTCGGTTTGGCGAAGAAGCCCCGCTTCGGTCAGAAAGGAAACGGGCTCATACCCCGCCTCCATCGCGGCAAGCGCAACGTTCGGGCTTTCGGCGATGAACAGCCCCTCGCCCTCGCCCGCCCTTTTAAGCTGCGCTTCTGTCAGCCTCGCATACGGCGCAAGCGCTTCGTTTTCAATGCTTTTTATCTCGATAATATTCATATTCGGTCGTTTTTCGTGCTCCGGGCGATCATTTGCCCTTTTTGAAGTACACCTCGCCGTTCATGATGACGGTTTCATGATCGGTTATCAGCTTCTCGCCGCCGCAATAAAAGAAATACGCATGGCAGCGCTCCTTATCCTCGTAGCTTTCAAGCGGCAGGGTGTGGTCGTTGTAGATCGAGGAAATCGTTTTGAGAAAGCGTTCGCGCCCGCTTTCATCGAGCTTTTCATAGAATCTTCGCGCAAAGAGCCCCTCTATCGGCTCGGCTCGGCGCTTCAGCTCTTTATCGGTCTTCTCGCGATCTACGGGAAGCGCAGAGCTGCTGAGCGGGTTTTGGAAGCCAAGGTTTGACTCCGCCAATGCAAGCAGACTCTCATACTCCTCGAGCAGCGCGAGCGCACCGTCATTACGCGAATCAAGCTCCCTTATCTCGGGAACGAGCGCGCAGGCATCCTCATAGATTCTCTCGGAGGAAGCGGGAGTTGCGTAAAGGAAACCCCAAAAATCCACATAGCTTTCGTTAAGCTTTTGAAGCACGGTGCGCACAAGCTCGCGGGTCTCGGCGCTTGCTTCCGTGAGTGAAGCTTCCTCGGGCTTATCGCAGGATAAAAAACAGGGAACGGCTGCGGCAAACGCCGCGATAAGAAGCAGTGCAATAAGTCTTTTCATGCAAGCTCTCCTTTCAAATCTATCGGGATATCCTCCCATTTTCCATTATACCAAACAAAGCCTTGCGCGTAAAGCCAAAACCGAAGATCGCCCAAGCATAGCTCAGGCGACCTTCGGGGTTTCAGAAAAATATTAAGTTGTTATCAGAAGGCGAGACTTTTGGTCTGCGCACTAATGATCCTTTGGTATCAATGCGTTGTGCATTGAGCTTCAGTTCGCCTCAGTTATTGTTCAGAGCAGCAAGCCTGATCTCTGCGGCGGTCATGAACACGTTGGGTCTTGAGCCGTAGGTGGATACACCCTCAAGGCGAACGAACTTCGCTAAAACGGGGGCGAATTCCGCCGTTTTGAGGGAGCCGTCGTTTGCCCAGCTTCCGGTGCTTACCACGGTCCAGTTCGTTCCGTCCATGCTGACGGAGATCCTGTACTGATTCACGCGGCCGTTTGAGCCGCCGACGTTGGGCTGATACTCGTACCTGCCGACGTATGCGGCATTCTTGAGCTGAAGCGTGATATAGCGCTGCTCAAGGGGAGCCGCCGCCGCCCAGCTGGTGTGCCAGATCGAGGCGTTGTTGCCGTCGATCGCGTTCTCCTTCTTGCCGCCGTTGGCGACTTCCTCGGAGCCTGCGAGAACTCTCGCTATCGCGTTTCTTTCAACGGTCGTCCAATTCAGCGAAGTGCCGTATACCCTGAGTTCCGCTGCGCTCATGAAGCGGTTTCTCTGAGAAGGAACGCTGCCGTAGGTGGTAACGCCTTCAAGCTTAACGAATTTTGCAACAACGGGGTTTGCGAATTCCACTACCTTGAGCGAGCCGTTATCCGCCCAGTTGCCGTTTGCGGCAACGGTCCAGTTCACGCCGTCCATGCTGACGGAGATCCTGTACTGGTTTACACGGCCGTTGTTATTGCCCGTTACGCGGGGCTGATACTCATACCTTGCCAAGGTTGCGGGGGAAGCAAGCTCAAGGGTGATGAAGCGGTTCTCGGCGGGAGTTGCAACACCCCACTTGGTGTGCCACATGGTGTTGTTGCTGCCGTCGATCGCGTTTTCCTTCCTATCGCCGTTATTGACCTCTTCGGAAGCCACGATAACGTTCGCAATGCCGAGCTTGGTCACGGGTACGGGAGTCGGAGTGGGAACCGGAGTCGGAACGGGAGTCGGAACCGGAGTCGGAACCGGGGTCGGAACCGGGGTCGGAACGGCAGTCGGAGCGGGGGTGGGCTGGGAATGATCCACAGCGCGGTTGCTGAAGCCGATGTTAAACGAGCCGTTGCCGGAAGCGTTGTAGTAGGATGCACCGCAGATGCCCGCGGGGATCTCGGGAGTCCAATAATTGGCGTTGTAGCCCTCCTCAACGAGATAGTAGCCGTTGGGATCCATCTTGGGCTTGCCGTTTTCGTAAACAACGTTGCCGTTGCCGTCCTTGAGGAAAGCTCTGGGAAGGAAGCCGTCGGAAACGCCGGTATTGGTGTAGGCGGTGCTCATGAACATTCCGCTGAAATTATTCTGAGCGTTCAGAACGATGGAGGATACCATCTGATCCGCGCCCGAAGCATTGCGCTTCATGAGCTTAACGGTGATGCTTGCGCCCGAGGGTGCGTTGGTAACGCTGCCGTTGACCGCGCGCCAGGTCTTATTGACCTTGAACTCCGCCATCGCCCAGCGGTGGGTAAGGTCGAAGCGGATAGCGTTTGAGGAAAGATTGGTCTTGGTGTTGGCGGTGAGCAGCCAGCGGGAATCCGCGTTCACTACCTGAACGGTGTAGTTGATGGCGTTGCCGTTCGCGTCCTTTGCGGGAACGCTCCAGCTTGCCTGATCGTCCCAATTCTTATTGCCGCCGAAGGGGTTCGAGAAGGTCTGAACATTGCCGGTGGGCTGACCGTTTGCAAGAAGCTGATAGCTGATCGTGCGGGGGATGTATTTATCCTGACCGTTGCCCCACTCGCTGTCGTTATCCATGCCGGTGAAGCGGTTCACGAGGCTGATATTGACGGTGCCGGGAGCGGGGGTGGGCTCGTCGATGGGCTCCGCGGTAACGTTTGCGGGATCGAAGAAGTTTACGCGGTAGCTGAATTCGACCGCCTGACCGGACTTATTCTTGATGCCGGTGATGGAAACGGTGTATTCGCCGTTGTACTGGCCCACTCCGCTGGGGCGGAAGATGATGGTGGGAGTGAACATATAGTTGCCGGCATCCAGATCGTAATTGAAGTATGCGCCGGTCAGCGAGGGACTGTAGTTGCCCCTGAACGTCCAGCTCTTGCCGCTCGAGGTGCTCCTGAGGGTAACGGTGAGATCGTTCTTGGAGTTCACCGTGTACTTGTCGGGGTTCAGCGAAACGGTCCAAGCGGTGTTGGAGTTGAAGCTGAAGGTATTGTTCGGGAAATTGCCGCTTGCGGGCCATGCGATGAAGTTGTAATCCTCGGAATTGGTAAGCCAGCTCCATTCGGAATTGGAGAAATGCTTGAATACCGAATAGTGCTTATAGATGGAGCCGGAGTTATATACGTAGCCAAAGCCGATCTTGGTGATCCTCGAAGAGAGGAAAAAGCGCCTGTGACCCATCTGGGGGAGGTTGCTGTAGTCCTCGGTATCCTCAACGAAAACATCGTTGGAATAAACGAGCTCGCGGCCTGCGCAGATAGCGCCGGTGGAGGTGCCGTCATAACCGAGATTATAGAAATCCTGGCTCATTCCGCTCGGCTTTGAGGGGGTGTGGCTGAAGGGAACGAGCGAAAGCAGGACTGCGCCGTACTGCGAGATCCTGGTATATTCCGCATCCATCACGATGGGATTAACGCCCGCGAGGGTTCTAAGAGCATTGGCCCTGTTCAGCGAAGCGTTGAGCGCCGTGCTCGTAAGGCTGCCCGATGCATGCGGATTGCTGAACTTGGGCTGAGAAGCGAAAAGATTTGAGGGAGTGGTCGAGGGGCTCTCGTTCAGCAGGGTCTTGATCTGACCCTGAGTGAGCTTGCGAGATGAAAGCAGACCGCTGTCGAGATAGACTGCACGGGTGGGTTCTTCTGCTTTAGCGGCAGAAGCTTCCGCGGAGTCGGTCTTCACGACCTTCGCTTCGGCAAAGCTTGCGAGGATGCCGAACGTCATAACGAACGCAAGAGCGATGGCCATGAGGCGCTTGAAGAGTGAACCGTTCTTCATACTTTCCTCCATTATGGCATTGTTTACTCGGATCGCGGCTTTGCTGCTCCGTGGGTACCGATCACGCACTGTTGCCGCCTTTGACCCTGTTCTTGCATTTTAGCAAGTTGATATATTTTTGTCAAGATAAAAAATTCAAGTGTTTTAAGTATATTTTTCTATTATAGGTTTACATTTTTAGCAAAAATTTTATTCAAATATTGCAACACTTACGCTCTGACTTTCTTTATTTTTATTGATTTGCTATATATTTCATTTGTCATTCGGCGGAAATATGGCAATTTTATTAACGCGCAGCCTGAGCACCGCGGCGATCGGCCTGTCGCATTCATTTAAGAACTTCGCTTCCACTTAGCCTGCCGAAGGCAAATTCAGCCCGCGAAGCGAATTCAACTTATTTTTGCTTCATTAGCGGAGCGGCTTCATTGCTGTCCTTTTCACCTTGACAACTCCGCCCATCCTGCACTATAATATAAAATAGGTAAAAAGGTTGCAGGCAAAGCAAAAGCCGCACCGACCAAAACTACACGAGGTAGATATTCCAATGAAAAAACTCAACACGCACGAGCTTCGCAGGCTCTTTCTTCAGTTCTTCTCCGAGCGCGGTCATGCGGTGATCCCATCCGCTTCGCTGATCCCCGAAAACGATCCCTCGGTTCTGTTCACCACGGCGGGCATGCATCCGCTCATGCCCTATCTCATGGGCGCGGAGCACCCCGCCGGGACCCGCCTTTGCGACGTTCAAAAATGCGTCCGCACCGGCGATATCGACGAGGTCGGCGATGCAAGCCATCTCACCTTCTTCGAGATGCTCGGCAACTGGTCGCTCGGCGATTATTTCAAGAGCGAGTCCATCGCCTGGAGCTGGGAGTTTCTGACCGACGAGAAATGGCTCGGCATCGATAAGGACAGGCTGTATTTTTCATGCTTTGAGGGCGACGAGAACGCGCCGAAGGACGAATTCTCCCACGATCGCTGGGTGGAGATGGGCGTTGATCCCTCGCATATCTTCTATCTGAACGCGAAGCACAACTGGTGGATCCCCGGAACGAGCGGCCCCTGCGGCCCCGACACCGAGATCTTCTTCGACACCGGAAAGCCCGCTTGCAGCGATCACTGCGATCCTTCCTGCTCCTGCGGCAAGTACCTTGAGATATGGAACAACGTTTTCATGCAGTACTACAAAGCGCCGGACGGAAAGATGAGCCAGCTCAGCAAGAAAAACGTGGACACCGGCATGGGTCTTGAGCGCACCGTGGCCACGCTCCAGGGCGCGGAGAGCGTTTACGATACCGACGCTTTCACCAATATCCTCGCGAAGATCGCGGAGCTTTCGGGCAAGAATTATAAGGACAATGCGGACACCGTGAAGGCTTTCCGCATCATCGCGGATCATATCCGCACCGCCACCTTCATGCTCGGCGACCCCCGCGGCGTTGTGCCGAGCAACGTGGATCAGGGCTATATCCTCAGAAGGCTCATCCGCCGTGCGCTTCGCTACGCGATGCAGCTCGAGATGGGCGAAAACGCGCTTTCTAAGGTTGCCGAAACCGTTATCGCGGACTACGGCGAGGTCTACCCCGAGCTTTCCGAGAACGCGGAGCATATCAAGAAGGAACTCGATGCCGAGGAGCTCAAGTTCCAGCGCACTCTTACAAACGGTATGCGCGAATTCGAGCGCATTAAAAATAAATTCGAGAACGGCGTTATCGACGGCACCAACGCCTTCCGCCTCTTCGACACCTTCGGCTTCCCGATCGAATTCACCGAGGAGATGGCGCGCGAAAACGGCCTGACCGTGGACGTTGCCGGCTTCCATGAGAAATTCGCCGAGCATCAGCAGAAGTCCAAGGCGGGCTCGGAGCAGAAGTTCAAGGGCGGCCTTGCCGATGCAAGCGAGGAGACCGCGAAGCTGCACACCGCAACGCATCTGATGCAGGCGGCGCTTAAAAAGGTTCTTGGCGACGAGGTCGCTCAGAAGGGCTCGAACATCACCACCGAAAGGCTTCGCTTCGACTTCTCATTCCCGCGCAAGATGACCCCCGAGGAGATTGCAGAGGTTGAAAAGCTTGTAAACGAGGCTATCGCGGCGAACGCCGAGATAACCTGCGATGAGATGACCGTTCCCGAAGCGCGCGAGAAGGGCGCTATCGGTCTGTTTGGCGACAAGTACGGCGAGCGCGTAAAGGTATACACCATGGGCGAATACAGCTGCGAGATCTGCGGCGGTCCGCACGCGGGCAACACCGGCGAGCTCGGCACCTTCAAAATAAAGAAGGAAGAGGCCTCAAGCGCGGGCGTTCGCAGGATCAAGGCCGTGCTGATCCCCAACGCATAAGCTTTTTTCGGGCGCTTCGGTTTTACCAAGCGCCCGAGTTTTTAGTGAATAGTGCATAATGAATAGTTGATGTGGAAATTCCTTCGGAATTTCATAATATTTGAATTCGCTATCCGATTTTGCGAGGTGATATTTATGGCAAAAAAACTGTTTTCAGGCCTTTTCTCCGCTCCGTCCGCGGGCAATGCGATAGAAGGGCGGCTTCTTGCATACGATTGGAGGCTCGACGGCCGCGCCGCTGAGTTCGGCGTTGACCTGCATCTTTCCGCACACGCTCCTATGCACTCCCATCCTGTGCTGGCCTTCGCTTCCTGCGCGTATCCCGATGGAGCCGAAGCAAAATCGACTGCCGCTGTGCTGAAGAAGGCGCTTGCCTTCGTTAAAAGCTGCACAAAGGATCTGAACGCGGTTATCGCCGGCTATATCGAAACCGATGCCGAGCTTCAGTACTATATCTATCTGCCGTCCACCGCCGAATACGAGCGCATGAAGGCGCTTGCGGGCGAAATAAAGGGTGCGGACGGCGTGGAGATCATGGTCGGCGGCCGCAGCGAGCCCGATTGGGACAGCTATTTCAGCGTGCTCTATCCCGACGATGCCAAGATGCAGACCATCCGCAACGGCGAGATCATCGACGAGCTCTTTAAAAGCGGCGATTCGGAAGCTCCGCGCAGGCTGAATCTGCTGCTTGCCTTTCCCACCGAGGCGGACTGCGGCGCCTTTGCCGCCAAAGCGCTTGACGAGGGCTTTGCCACGGGCGAATTCAAGGATGTTTCGGACGGCGAGCTGCCCTGCGGCGTGGTCGTTCACCGCATCTGCGCCATGAAAAAATGGGACGTGGACGCGGTAACCGTTCACGCTGTTCGCCTTGCCGAGGAGCACGGCGGCAAGCTGCTTTATTGGGATTGCCCGATAGTGCCGCGCAGGCTTTGAGCAGGTATAAAAAATCAGTTAAAATTATAATGCAAGGGGGTCTGCTGCACGCAATTTGCCTGTGCAGCAGACCCCTTCTCAATATCGAATCGCTTTATTCTCTAAAATGAGCTTTATCAGCCACCGTTTGCAAGATTCTCAAGCCTTTCATGCACTTCTTCATAGGCCATGCGGCCCGCATCCTGCCATGAACAGCCTTGAGCTTTATATCGCTCGGCGATCTGTTCAAGCTCTTTCAGGAACAGACAGTCCTCGGACGGGTTTTCAAAGCCGATGATCTTAAACTCCGGCTCATCCTTGCGGACGGTCAGAATTATATCCTGCTCGATGTGCTTTATGCCGTCGCCCTTTACCTCAACGCTTGTATGGATAAGAGCTTTTATTATCTCATCGGTTTCTTCGAGTATCTCTACAAGCTCCTCGGTTCCGCACTCAACCTTCTCAAACAGCGGCTCGCGCACGCCAAGCAGCGCGCTTTCCGCCGCAAGAAGCGTATCCCACAAAAACAGGTCGGTCTGTTCGTTGCGCTCCGTAAAATGATTTACAGCGGAATCCGTAATGCCCCGGCTGCTGTGCCAGTATTGATACATCAGCTCTCCTGCCAGACCTATGGCCGTTTCCCGCACGCGCTCCTCCGGCGTTTTCTTAGCCTCGTTCTCAAGCCATTCCAAAGAGCTAATGTTCTTCTGATGCAGTTCATCGGCAACCATCTGCCCTGCCTCCTGCCATGAATAGCCCTGCTGCTTATACTTCTCCGCCGCAGCCTTTATCATCGAGTAAAGCTCCTTCTCATACTCCGGCTCAACGGCAACGATGAGCAATCCGTTTTTGCCCTTTTCGATCGTCAAAGTGACGGTTCGGCTGCCTGACATTACTATGATCTCCTCATCGGCTTCATCGGGCACAAAACGGTACGGAAGCTCATAATGGTATCCGAATTTCGCCTTGATGAATTCGTCCGTTTCCTCAAGCAGCTCGTTGAGCTGCACTATGACCTTTACCGAATCGCAGCGTGTTCGTAATCCGAGCGCCGTCGATTCCGCGTTGTGGTACGCCTCCACAAGGAAGAGATCTGTGCCCTCATTATGCTCCAGAATATCCGAAAACTCGCTCATTTCGCCGTTTTTTTCTCCGAGATAGAAGCGGTGAATAAGCTCCGATGCGATCTGCTCATAGGGCAGATATTTCTGCACGACCTTGCCCTCCGCCTTTTCAAGCTCCGTTTGAAGAATATTGAGGCGCACAGCCTTATCCTCGGGTGCGGCCGGGATCGCTTCAAGCTCCGCGATCATGCCGTTCAGCATATCGATCCCGTAATTCAGACCATAATGCCGTGAATAAAACAAAATATAATCGCGGATAGCCTCATCTATCGGCACAAGCGCAAAGCCTTCGTTCGTGGAAGGAATATTTTCGATAAGCGGCTGTCCATCTTCGATAATGTATTGATGATCCTCGGCAAGTATCTCGATGCGCTCAATAAACATTCCTTCCGTGTTTTCCCAAATGGAAACCACGCATTGCTTGGAGCCGATCATCTCGGTATCCTCCCCGCCGCCCCATTGCGCATATACGGACATAATATCCAAAGTAAAGCGCACCGTAAAGCTGAACGCCTTCTGCTCCGTCCTAAGCTCTCCGAGCTCAAGCTGAGCGGCCTCTCCCACTTCCGCCCGAACATCGGAGGTAAAATCGCCATAATCGTTGAATGCCGAATAAAGATACAGCGCAGCAAGATAGTTTTCGCGCTGTGTCATATATCCATCGCGGAAGCAGTGCTCTGCCCTATCGTAGTCCGCAAATATGAGCGAATGAAACGCCTCTTCGATCAGCTCTTTTATTCGCTCTGCATCCGCTTTGCTCGCCTCCTTCGTGGGCGCGACCGAGTAAAACAGCCCGCTTACGCCGGGTATCTCCGCCGCGAGCGCGGGACGGGCAAAGAGTATGCCTACGGCGGCGGCAAACAACACCACAAGCGCGGCGGCAGCCGCAAGCAGCGGCTTAACAAAGCCCCGCACGGGCTTAAAGCCCTTTTCGCCCGTTTCGCTCTCCGCAGCTCTCCGCTTGAGATTTGAAACGGTGGCTTCAAACATTTTCGAATAGCTTTCGGGCAAGGAAGGAACGAAGGCCTCCGTTTGCTCCTTCATAAGTTTTTCCATATTATCCATCATAATTTTCTCCTTCAAGCTGTTTTCTTATCAGTTCCCTTGCGCGGGCGAGCCTGCTCATGACCGTGCTGCGGGGCGTGTCCGTCAGCTTGGCTATCTCGGCGGTCGAGTAGCCGAGCTTATAGTACAGCACGACCGCCTCGCGCAGCTCCGTGCCGAGGTCGGCAACGCAGTTTTCGAGGTCGAGGTCGCTCTCGCTGCGCGCCTCCGCGCCGGGGATATCCTCGGGCAGGGGGACGAATCGCTTTTTCTGCCGCAGAATGGAGATGCACTCGTTTTTGAGTATGCGAAACAGCCACGGCTTGAGCTTATTTGGGCTGCGAAGCCCCGAAAGCCCGTCGAATGCCTTGACTATCGCGTTATGAACGGCATCCTCGGCATCTTCGCGCGTTTTCGTTATCGAAAAAGCGTAGGCGAAAAGGTCGCCCCGAAGGTCGGTTATGCTGCTGAAAAAGCGGTCGTAAGTCCTTTGATCCATTGACTGAAAGTCCTTGAGTGGTTTTTTTCGGTGAACGGTGAATTTGCTTTGAAAACGCTTTCACGAATAATTCCGAAGAAATTCCGCAGGAATTTCAACCTCAACTATTCATTATTCATTCTTCATCATTCACTATTCACTAATAGCTTTCGGGGTCTGCGCGCCATCCCTGCGCTTATATGACGGAGAATGGGGAGCATCTATCCGCAAACGTGGAGTATATTGCGAATATATTTTCGTGTGCGATAATTTGGAGCCAAAAAGGCGCTCCCCCTTGGGAAAGCGCCCTTTCTGATATGGTACGGTTTTCACCAAGCCGATTATTCGGCAAGCATGGTGTTGATGCGCTCAACGAGCTCATCGCAGTTGATGCCGTGCACGCCGCAGGCCTGCTCGAGATTCTCGCCGCTTGCCATAACACAGCCGAGGCAGTGCATGCCGCTGGCCATGAGGACGTTTGCGATCCTCTTATCGACGTTGATGATCTCTTCGATGGTCATTTTCTTGTTGATCTCCATGATTGTATCTCCTTTCGGTTGATCGTTGTTTTTTCGTTTTCGACCGCTATGGCCGATATTGTAGTATCGGGCTTTTTGGTTCCCGATATGTAACGAACGAAGCTGTATTTCGGTTGCGATTACCGCTGCAAATTCCGCTTACCGCCTGCGATCAGATATCCACGCTCCACTGACCAAACGGCTTCAGCTTGCCGAGGCGCTTGAATATCCACGCCGTTAAGAAGGTGTAGACCTCGTGAACGATCCATGCGATCAGATATATGACCACGCTCACGGCGACAGCGTGTGCAATTATCGTTATCGGCGAGCCGGCCACCGCTTTATCTATGCCGGCATAGCCGAGAAACTGAGAGTGGATAAGGAAACTGGTGAAGGATGCCGCCGCAAGCCTGTTGATGAATGCACTCTTAAAGTGCAGCGCGCGGAAAAACTGAACCAGCAGCGCAGCGCTGAGCAGAACAAAGGGGTTATGATACACCCACGCGCTTCTGAGGCCGATGGAGGTCAGCTTTTGGTTTGCGATCGACCACAGGAGTATAACGAGCACCGTGCCTGCCCACGCGATTGCGACGGTGGATTTTTTCTGCATCCATTTGGGAACGCTTCCGTATCGGAGCCATGCGCCGATAACGTATGCCGTGCAGAAATTAACGATGGTAAAGCCCTGGTGGCTGCCCGTTCTGGAAACGGTGCTGAGGCCGAGTATCTCCTGACCGATCAGCTCTTTGCCGAGATCCACCGCCGTATTCCAAACCGAAAACAGGCCTATCGCTATGATGAGCAGCGTTTTCCACTGCTTTTGATCGAGCCTTTTCAGCACCGCATTTATATACGGCGAAATGAAGTACAGCGCGATATAAAGGATGGCAAAGTAGTTGTTCGGCACGAGCTCAATCAGAAGCCCCTGAAGCGAGAAGCCCTTGTGCAGCAGCAGGCCGTTCACAAGGTAGATCAGCACGTGGAAGACGCTGACCTGAAAGATCAGCTCAAGCGGTTTGATATTGCTTCGCTTCTGAGTGCCCGAGAGGAAGAAGCCCGAAATCAGAATAAACAGATCGACGGCGCATATCGCAATGCTCTCAAGCAGATACAGGGTGTACTGCTGAGCGGATCCGTTTTGAACAAGGGTGAACGCCTTGCCGTCGTTATAGTGAAGGAGCATAACTCCAATGGCAGCAAGCATCCTGAGCAGCTCAATGCCCGATTCCCTTGCGGTTTTTTTTGCGATAATTTTTTTCTCCATCGTCTTTTCCTTTTCGGTATTCCTAAGCCCTGCGGGTTGCGGTACTCATCTTCCCGAGTTCTTCATCGTTTCGAAGACAAGCACCATGCGCGGAGTGCGCATCAATCCTTTTTCAGGCTCGCCGCCACAAAGCCCTTGAACAGCGGGTGCGCGTTATCGGGGCGGGATTTGAACTCGGGGTGGAACTGAACGCCCACGAACCACGGATGGGTCGGAAGCTCGACTATCTCGGCAAGGCCGCGCCTCGGGTTCCAGCCCGCAAACATGAGCCCGCCGCGCCTAAAGTCCTCGGTGTATTCGTTGTTGAACTCGTAGCGGTGCCTATGGCGCTCGTGGATCTCCTCCGCGCCGTAGTGTTCCATGGAGCGGCTGCCCTTTTCAAGGCGGCAGGTATAGCTGCCAAGGCGGAGCGTGCCGCCGATGCGGTCGAGATTATTGATCTGATCCTCCATCAGCGCAACCACGGGGTGCTTGGTGTTGAAATTCACCTCGCTGGAATGCGCATCCTTCCAGCCGAGCACGTTTCGCGCAAATTCCACGACCGCGATCTGCATGCCAAGGCAGATGCCGAAATAGGGGATGCCCTTTTCACGCGCAAAGCGGGCCGCGATCATCATGCCCTCAAGGCCCCTTTCGCCGAAGCCGCCGGGAACGAGGATGCCGTCCACGTCCGCAAGGATGCTCTCGGGATCGCCGCTCTCAAGGCTTTCCGCCGCGATCCATTTGATGTTTACGCGGGCGTTGTTTGCGATGCCGCTGTGGTGCAGTGCCTCGGCGACCGAAAGATACGCGTCGTGCAGCTCAACGTATTTGCCAACGAGACCGATGGTGCATTCCTTCTCGGGCGCGAGATCCGCTTCGACCATCGCCTTCCATTCGGCGAGGTCCGGCTTGCGCTCCTCAAGGCCGAGATGCTTGATAACGGCGGTGCATAGCCCCTGCTCCTCGAGCATGAGGGGCACCTCATACAGCGAGCGCGCGTTGAGATTTTCTATAACGTTTTCAACCGCGGTGTTGCAGAAAAGACCGATCTTGGC
This sequence comes from uncultured Eubacteriales bacterium, assembly GCA_902794055.1. GTDB lineage: Bacteria > Bacillota > Clostridia > Christensenellales > CAG-138 > PeH17. The sequence continues at coordinate 14,020 of CADBGC010000036.1, forward strand.
GCGAATGCTGCGGTCGATAGGGTAATCGCTTCTTAAAACGATGATATCGGGCTGAATGCCGATGCTCTGCAGCTCCTTGACCGAGTGCTGAGTGGGCTTGGTCTTGAGTTCGCCCGAAGCGGAGAGGTAGGGAACGAGGGTAACGTGGATAAAGCAGCTATCGCCCGAGCCGAGCTGCGTTTTAAGCTGACGGATCGCCTCAAGGAAGGGCTGGCTCTCGATATCGCCAACGGTGCCGCCGATCTCAACGAGCATAACGTCGGGCTTGAGCGTGGTCATTGCGCGGCGAATACGAAGCTTTATCTCGTCCGTAATATGCGGGATGACCTGCACCGTGCCGCCGTTGTAGCCGCCGCTGCGCTCGCGCTCGATAACGGCGGAATAGATCTGACCGGTGGTGGTGTTGTTCAGCTTGGTGAGCTCTTCGTTTATGAATCGCTCGTAGTGGCCAATGTCCAGGTCGGTCTCCGCGCCGTCGTCAGTCACGAACACCTCTCCATGCTGGTAGGGGTTCATAGTGCCCGGATCGACGTTCAGATACGGATCGAGCTTCATTATCGAAACGCTGTAGCCCCTCGCCTTGAGAAGCCTGCCGAGCGCGGCCGCCGTGATGCCCTTGCCGAGGCTCGAAACGACGCCTCCCGTGACGAAGATCAGTTTGGTTTCCATGTTTTCCTCCTCTGACGGCAGAAAGCCCTGCTTTGCCCGCTGCCGGATAGCATTATTGTTTATCGCTGACTGCATCGCCGCAAAAAAGCCTGCGGCAAATGCACACAAAATCACAATTTACATTATAGCAGGAACAGCGGCAAAAGTAAACACGAAAAACGGACTGCGACGGCAAAAAAACGGCAAATTGCGCACGCCTCTGCGTAAAGGGAGAGATTTGGATGAAGTCGCCTGCAGTTAATGAAGGAATTGCGGTGGAAATCTAAAATGATGCGCGCTTTCAGCGCATGATGCTTGCCTGCGGCAAATGATGTGCGCCTGCGGCAAATGATGCGTTCCTTCGGAACATTGCGGTGGAAATGCCAAAGGCATTTCTCAGCCTACTGACAAAGCCCGCGATTTAGCGGGCTTTGCCATATAAAAAAGCGTATAGCGCGGCGAAGCAGCATTGAAAAAGCACGGTACTCCTTTT
>CADBGC010000037.1 GCA_902794055.1 uncultured Eubacteriales bacterium
TTGCATAGCCTCTGTTCCAATGCTCAGCGCCAATGAAATAGCCTATCTCCGCGCGCGTTCCGTCAAGCTCGCAGTCGTTTATAAAGCCGATGACCTCGCCAGATTTGAGCGCTATGGCGTAAACAAAGCGGCTTTCGTTCTCGGTGAAGTCGCGCATATGCTCAAAGAAGGCGTTTTCAAGCGCAGAGCTTTCAAGCTTCGGGATCATATAGGTGGAATTCACCCTTTCGTCCTTCGCCATGCGGATGAATTTTTCCCTGTCGCGCTCCTCGAGCGGGCGCAGGATGAGCCTTCCGGTCCTTATGGTCTCGGGCTTGGTTTTTGTGATCGCCCCTTCGCGCTCGGCGCATTTTCCAAGCTCCCTTTCAAGCACATCGGCATAGCGCTGAACCGTGCCGCCGAGCGAAGCAAGCCAGGCATTCACTCTTTCATCATTCTTATAATTGAGCGGGTTTTTGCGTATCTCAAGCGTTTTTTCAAGCGGCGCGCCGTCCGCGAAAATACCGCTTTCAAGCGCCCATTCGCCCGCACGCGTTTTTGCGATCACCTCGCCCGTGCGCAGAGTGTATATGCACCGCGAAATATCCAGAAGCCAGCCGCAGGAATACAGCCTTTCATCGGTCACTCGCGCATATTCGTGGATGCCCTCATAGTGCCGCCGCACCGCCGAAGCAAGCTCCGATCTCTCGGGGAGCGGGAAAAGGCTTCTATCCGCAGTCCCGAAAACGCATTTTCCGTGTTTTGCAAGCTCATACCGCGCAAAGGGGTCTATTTCGCACTTATCGGTTATCCGCTGACCGCTCGTTCCCCAGTACACAAGGCGCTTATACTCGCCGCTTTTGTACTCCTCGATATTCACTATAACGCCCTCGAAAAGGCGGTAATACGGGTTCTCCGGCTGCTTTTCCTTCAGTTCCTGCCGGAGCATCAAAAGGCGCTGCACCGCTTCCTCCGTTATCTCTCCATTTGAAAAGGCGATAAAGTCGATATCGCTCCAGCCAAGGCGGAAATCGTCCATAACCGCGCTGCCGTAGAGCCAAAAAGAGTCAAGCTCGCAATCGAGCCGCGCCGCGATCTCAACGGCTGTTCTGTTTACTGAATCAAACATGATTTTATCTCCATGAAGCGGTGTTTTTCAATCAAAATGATTATACACGAACTTTGCGCGCCTTTCAATCATGCCGATAAGGAAAAAGCATGCTTCGCGCATGCCTTTTCCGAGCTGTTATTCCGTTATCATTTATCCACGTTCATCATTATCGCGCTGAGCGAGCCGCCCTTCATTGGCTCATCGAGCACGGAGCCTATATAGTCCTTGCCGAAAAGCTCGAAGAAATCGCCGGAGATAGTGAGATCGGGCAGACGACCCACAAGCTCGCCGTCCTCCATAAGATACGCAAGTTGAGCGGGTGAAGCGTAGTGTCCGTCCGGCGTGGCATCGCCGCCCTCGGCTACCACGATATAGATCGCCTTGCCGGGCACAAGCTCCTTCAGGCTCTTGGCGGTGGGCTTGAAATAAAGACCGCTCAAGCCCGCATCGGGAACGCCGTCGTAGGCGGCCTGCGCGCTGCCGATATTCGGCAGGGAGAAGGTATCCGCCGATTTTTTGCTTGTCAAAAGCCCCTTCAGCACGCCGTTTCCAACGAAAACGGGTCTGAAATCCTTCGCAACGCAGCCCTCTGCATCGAAGAAACAGGTGCCGGGAGCGGTTTCGCCGTTCATATCCGCCATAAAGCTGAGCTTATCAGAAAACACCTTTTCGCCGAGCTTGCCGCTAAGAAGCGAAGCGCCCGAGGCATAAAGCTCGCCTATAAAATGATTTATGAAGCGGTAGAGGATCGTGGTGGCCTCTATCACAACGGGATATCTGCCGGGCTCAATATCTACGGGTTTAAAGAAGGCGTCGTATTCCTTTTTGAACTGCGTTATCAGCATATCCGCATCGAATTCACGGCCCTTCCAGCCGAGGAAGGAGTCGAAGATATTGCCGCTGCCGCGGTTCTGCGCGATAAGGCCAACATAGACCGCCCCGCCCGCATGGGAAAGGCGGCGGCCCTTGGAATTTCTGTATTCCGTGCTCGTGTATTGAAGCCCGATCTTGTTTGAAAAAGCGAAGTTCGGGCATTCCGCACAGAGGCGGTCGAGGAAGCTCTGCATGGTAGGGATGAACTCGGGAATCGGGATGATCTCATCATCGCGCAGCTCTTCCATCTCGCAAGCGCCCTCAAGCTTTTCGGGGTAGGGGATGGCGAATTCAAGCGCCTCTATTGCCCGCTTGATCAGCTCCTCCTCGTTCGGCTCGCCGATGCAGCCCGCAACGCCGATGCAGCCGTTTTCGTAAACGCGCACGGTGCCGGTAGTTTTCTCGGTTTGGCGGAAGCTGTCTATCTTGCCCGCAGTAACGTTTAGCGAAATTTTCTTTTCTGTATTCTTTATGAATTCCTTTTCCATTTCTTTCACCCCTTTACTGAACGTTCATTTCGGATACGCGCACGAACGGGCCGCCGAAGCCTACGGGCAGAGGATACTGCTCCATCTTGCCGCAGCCGCCGGTCACGAAGGAAAGCTGCTCCACTTCCTTCGAAAGCCCATCGATAAGGCCGAGCGTTTCAAACACGCTGCCTGTGATAACGCTTATCTGAACAGGGCGGCCGAGCTTGCCGTTTTCGATCTCGTAAACAACGCTCGGCGCGATGGTGAAGGTGCTCATGCCGCTGCCGTGCTTTATGGTTTTGATGAAGTAGCCCTTTTCGATCGGCGCGATCAGCTCGTCGAAATCGAGCTCGCCGCCCTCGATATAGGTCGAGGTCATGCGCACGATGGGTTCAAAATCGCAGTTTACAGCGCGCGCGTTGCCCGTGAGTCCCTCGTCCAAAACGGCCGCGGTCTGCGCGCTGTGCAGCCTGCCCGCAAGCTTGCCGTTCTTTATAAGGTAGTTCTTTCGCGCTTTCGTGCCCTCGTCGTCGTAGGGGGTGAAGCCCGCGCCGCTCAGCTCGCCGCAGTCTGCAATCGAGAGGATGGGGGAGCCGACTTCTTTACCGAGCTGCCATTCCTCCTTCATGGATTCATCCGAGATCATCAGGTCTGCCTCGGACTTATGCCCGAAGCTCTCGTGCGCGAACACGCCCGCGGCCTCGGGGGAGAGCACGACGGGGTATTTGCCCGGCTCAACGGGCACGGAGTTTCGCATAAAGCTGATCTGCTCCTCGATGGATGCGCGAATCTCTTTTTCATGCCCCTTGGCCTCGTCAAAGCGTGTGCCGCCCTGCTGCCAATTGCCGCTGAACTGCTTTTCGCCCTCCGTCATATCGAAGGAAAGGGCGAGTCCGCAGGTCTGATAATCGTATTCTATATCCGCACCGAGGCTGGAGATAAAGGTAAATTTGCTGTTCCTATCGAGGTATTTTGCCCGCGCCATCTTGATGCACTCATGCTCCGAAAGAAGGGGCAGATAGCTGATTAAAAGCGCCTGCTTTTCCTTTAACGGAATATCGCGCACCGAGCAGGCGGTGAAATTCATCTGCCTGCCTTTGTTCACCTCGAAGCGGCGCACGAGGGGGTCTTTGAGTATTTCGGGGTTCGCCGTGGCCGCTTCATAGAGCCCGTCGAGAGTCTTTTGAAGATGCTCGATATCCGTAACGGACGCATAGTACCACAGCTTGCCGTCGTAAACGCGCAGAAACGCCTGCTTCTCAACGCGATTCTTCATCTCATCGAGCACGCCCGCCTGATAGACGATAACAGTGCTCGACCTGTCCTCCACGCGGATATCCGCATAGAAGCCCTCTTTGAATTGGATCATGGGTATAGCTCTCCTTCCAAACTGTTGATTTCGGCTTGCGCCTCAAATATCAATTGTATGATACCAAAAATCTCGGCTGAATTCAATAGACGGAAAAGCGGAACGGGTAAACCTTGAGTTGAGTTGATGTGTGAAACTTGAACACTGCGATCATCGCGGCAGAGCTTGCGCCAATATGCGGCGGGGGTATTGTTTATCCGTTTGTTTTGTGATACAATATTCGCGTTCCTGCGATAAGGTAATTTCGGGAATAAATCAAAAAACATATCGGTCATCGGAGGACAGTACGCCGTAGCGTAGGGGATAGTAAAGCGATCGCTTTGCAGGCCGCCTGTTGGATAAGATGTCGAGTGAGCTCGGAGCATTGGGTTTTATAGACCCTTTGTTGCCGAGCATATTAATTAGGAGGCTAATAATGGCGATAATCACACTCACCCCGCTCGCATCCGATGACAGGGAGCAATTCATCCTAGACAACCAGCGCGCATTCAAATTCGGCGCAATGGAGGAATTCGGGAAAAGGGACGATCATCTTTCAGAGGACGGCGAAATTATATCGCGAGCCACGATCGAGCGCTGCATCGATAACGGCGAAGCATACCGCATTCGCGCCGATGGGGAGATCGTTGGCGGGCTTGTGCTGAAAATCGATGAAAAAACATGGCACAATCATCTTGAGCTTCTGTTCATTGCGCCCGATGCGCACAGCAAGGGGATCGGTCAAGCCGCGTGGAAGGCGGTTGAACGCCTGTACCCGCAAACAAGAGTTTGGGAAACCTGCACACTGTATTTTGAAACAAGGAACATACATTTCTACGTCAACAAATGCGGCTTTCATATCGTTGAGTTCTTCAACAGCCATCATCCCGAACCAAATGACCACGAAGCAGGCGAGAAAAACGACGGCGAAGAGAGCGATTTCGACGGCATGTTTCGCTTTGAAAAGTGCATGTGTTCAAATAAAAGCGAGTCGGATACATCGGGCGGCGCAAAAGACGGGAAAGAAGCAGAGGAATCGCACTTTCGGCGAATAACGGAACAGGCCGTTTCTCCTCTCTGGGAAAGCATATTATTCCTCCGCTCCAAAAAAGACCGGAGAACCCGCTGCTTCCAAAATATAGACTACATAACGATTTAATTACTTACTGCTTGAAATGCGCCTTGCTATGAGTTATAATCTTCAGGTGCTTTGCACGAAAAAGAAAAGAGCTACGGAGAACACTATGAAAATCAAGCTTTCAATTATGCCCATACTTCTTGCCGCGCTGCTTGCCTTTGCCGCATGCAAGCCCGCCGAAACTCCGAACGGCAAAGCCGATCCGCAAACAACGACCGAAGTGACCGCGCCCGTTTCGCAGCTCACCGCAGAACCGACAGCCGAACTCACTACAGAACCGACCGCCGAACCGACCGCCAAAGTCACGCCGAAGGAAAGCGGCGGTATGCTCGTTTCATACCTGATAGACGGTGAAACCATTGATGAAGTTTGTGCTATCATTAAGGGTGCGGGGCTGAATGATGAGGCCTTCAGGACGGCAGCCGAAAAATACGCTTCCGCGGACGGCATGAGCGCCTGCCTGACCTCGGGCTGGATCGCTCCAGAAGAGATGAAGGAAAGCTATATGGACTGCGCCGATGCTTGGACGGCGAGCACCGATGATGCCGACGGCAACTGCCGCCTGACCGCGCTGCTGCTTTTGAAAAACAGCCTCGAGTATTCGGAGCTGCGCAAGGAATATGACGGAACCTATATGATGTTTGACCTTGATGCGATCGAGAATTCGAGCTTGTATGCGCAGATAGATTCGCTGCTGCTCTGCTCGCTGTTCGGTGAATGGCCGACCGTGGAAAACGACCACGCCGCCACCTACGCGAAGAATTGGACGGATTCGGGCTTCAATATCAATGATCCCGCAGTTTCGCTTATCAGCATCGTGTTTGCGGATGTGTACGATGAGCTCACCTTCGTAGGTCATACGGGCGTGCTGATAAAAACCGATGATTCGCTCGTTTTCATCGAAAAAATCGCCTTCGAGCAGCCCTATGTCGTTACAAAAGCGGAAAGCCTCGAGCAGATCGTGGCTATGCTCCGCGCAAGAAGCGATTATCAACCCGGCGAAGGAGAACCCAAGCCTGTTATCTTTGAAAATGACCGGCAGATAGGCTCGATCGGGTGAGCTTAGCTCACCCACGATATACCACGCGCCTTCAAATAAATATCGATATCACTGTTGATATACTGCCATCCCGCGGTATGCAGCACATCATAGAACTCGCGCAGATAGTCGAACACGCCGTACTGTTTGAACAGTTCGACGGTCTGCGCGCCTGTCAGCGAGCGGTGCAGCTTATAGTTTTCTATGCAGAAAATTGCAAAGGACATCTCTTTGCTCATTGTGTTCACCTCTGCTTCATTACACATCGGGGAAATCGATGCTTCCCGTTTGCTGCTCCTGCTCAAAAAGCGAATAGAGCATATCGGTGCTGTACTGCCAAAGCTTAGTCTCCTCGCGTTCAAGCATCGCATAGAGCTTGGAAGCGTACAGCTTCAATATGGCATCAAGCTCCGGAAGCGCCTGTTTTTTTACGATCATGGCAGCAAGGTCGTCGGTGATATACTGCATCATTGCCGCGAATTGTTCGCTACTCATATTCACCCCTCCTCTTTTATCACGTCGGCGCGAACGAAGGACAGTAACGAAAGCGCCTTATTTCAATCTAATAAATGCGACCAGTCTTCATCATAAAGACTAAATAAGTATTCATCAAGAACATTGACCCATATACGCACAATATTTAAATCAGCGCCAAATGAGTTATTGTCTAAGTATTCTCGAGGACTACTCCCTTTTGTTGTTGCATACCTATACGCCATAGATGTATCACTTAGATTTGTTAGGTTTTCAACAATCTTCTCAATGCATAAGTACTCATTGTCGGATAGTTTCATATGTTTCCGAATAGTACCTTTTGCAGAATTCCATATATTTGTTATTTCATGTCCTGTGGGCGATTTCGGAATCGTAATTATTTTTGCACTATCAGCAACATAATATCTATTATGCCTTTCGATAATTACTTTTAATGCCAATTCCAAATAATGCGTGTAACAAAACAGAATAGCAGGATACATTCTATCTGCCATGGTCCCATCTATAACTAGATTAACCAGTTCGTTTGCTGACTCAAGCATTGATCGAATGATTCCGACATTTTTTAAACCAATAGGGTCATACATATTATTAAACCAACTGATATCTATTTTTGTCCCAAAATCTTCTTTGAATGTATTTGCGATATCGCTTGGTTTAATCTTATTCTGATTGATAAGATTGGTCTTTTCTGTTATTTCGTCATAGAATTCTTTTTCCATCATTAAACCCTCTCAAACTCTTTATTATTCATGCCATTCTGCGGCAGATGAGCGATCCCTTCGGCAGCTCGGCGATCAGTCGCTCGTAGTCGCGGATCATCTTTTCGTTGCGCTCGGCTTCGTTTTGAACAACGGTATTTATCAGCATATTTATCACCCGACATTATTGTACCACACATTTGAGCGAATATCAAATGGATGGTGTGATAATTTCTAACCCTCCTGTCATGGTGGAAGGAATGGGAATAAACGAACAGGCAGAATAAAGATAATGCGGAATAACGCGCAGTAAATCGAGCGGGGTGAAGAAAAAAATTCCGCCCCGCTTATAAAATCTCAACCTAATAACCCATCGATAGAACTGAAAAACCATCAGCCGAAGTAAACAATAAATCCGAACACCTCGCCGAGAAACAGCGGTTTGTTCGGATTTATATTGCTTGGCAGGGGTACTAAGACTCGAACTCAGAAGAACGGTTTTGGAGACCGCTATGTTACCATTACATCATACCCCTATTTCGTTTGCGGGAATTATGATACCACGAACGCGGGCGTATGTCAAGACCTAATTTTCCTTTATGCGGCTTTGCGGCAGGGAATGCGGCCTATTTTGGCACAAAATGCTCAGAAATCTCAAAAAACTCACCCTCTGCTATTGACAAATCAGTATAAAAAAGGATATACTACAATATAGCTCTTTATGCGCCGAATTTGGCACAGAAGGGCAGAATAATTTTGTGAAAAGGAGTTTGGTATGGAAGCTGAATTAAGCTCAGGCGCAGATGCTCCGAGTAGACGCGGGGAATCGGTGAAACAGCGCGGTCGGCTTTCGTGCCGAACCGTATAGCGCATTTGCAAATAAAATCGGATGATGCGGTGAAATAGATGCTTTGCGAATATGAATAAAAGGAAGAAACGCCCCCGGCGTTTCAACCTCAACTATTCATTATTCACTATTCACTGTTGCCCATCCCCGTCCGCAAATTCTTCACTCCCCGAAAAAGAGCATTTCGTGCCGTCCAGCCTTGGTGAAGGACAATGGCGGTATTTTCAACAGATCTTTCTCAGACCATCGAAATACTGCTTGAAAAAAAGCAGTACAACAGTATTAAAAACATTCTTGTAACGCTCAACCCGCCCGATATCGCGATAATCCTCGAGGATCAGCCGGCGGACAGGCTGATGCGCCTTTTCCGCTTGCTTCCGAAGGAGCTTGCGGCGGAGGTGTTCGTTGAGATGGAGCCGGAGCTTCAGGAGCAGCTTATAAACGGCTTTACGGACAGGGAGCTCGCCGATATTCTGGACGAGATGTACGACGATGATGCGGCGGATCTCGTCGAGGAGATGCCCGCAAACGTGGTGAACCGCATCTTGAAGCAGGCGGACCCCGAGATGCGGCGCAGTATAAACGAACTTTTGAAATATCCTGAGGACAGCGCGGGCTCGATCATGACCACCGAGTTCTGCGATCTTTCAAAGGATCTCACGGCGGCGGAGGCGCTTGCGCATATCCGCAAAAACGGAGTGGATAAGGAAACCATCGACACCTGCTACGTTACGGACAGGCGAAAGCTGCTCGGTACGATCACGCTTCGCCAGCTCGTGCTTGCAAGCGACGGGATGCCCATCACGAATCTGATGGACGAGAACTTTGTTTCCGTTTCCACTCTGGACGACAGCGAGGAGGTGGCCGACCTTTTCGCGAAATACGACCTTTTGAGCATACCGGTCGTGGACAGCGATTCGCGCCTTGTGGGTATTGTAACGGTCGATGACGCGATCGACGTTATCCGAGAGGAGGCCACGGAGGATATCGAAAAGATGGCGGCTATCACGCCCTCGGGCAAGCCGTATCCGCGCCTTTCGGTGTTTGAAATTTACAAAAACCGTATCCCGTGGCTGATGCTGATGATGATTTCGGCAACCTTCACGCAGATCATAATCCGCGGCGCGGAAAACACGCTTGAAAAGGTTGCTGCGCTGATGGCGTATGTGCCGATGCTGATGGACACCGGCGGCAACTCGGGTTCGCAGGCATCCGTAACCATCATTCGCAGCCTTTCGCTCGGCGAGATCGAGTTTAAGGATATTTTGAAGGTCATCTTCAAGGAGCTGCGCGTGGCGCTTCTGTGCGGCGTAACGCTCGCTATCCTTTGCTTTGGAAAAGCAACCCTGCTCGATAAAAACCCGCCCGCGATCGCGCTGAACGTTGCGTTCACCGTTTCGGGAACGCTGCTGATAACCGTTATCCTTGCAAAATTCTTCGGCTGCACGCTGCCGATGCTCGTTAAGAAGATCGGCCTTGACCCCGCTGTAATGGCAAGCCCGATGATAACCACCATCGTGGACGCGTTGAGCCTTATCATCTACTTCCTTATCGCTTCCACGGTCGTTCTGCCGCTGGTGGGATAGGATTGGAATGATGTCGCTTCGCTGATGAAGCAAAATGAAGCCGCCTTCGGCTAATGAAGGAATTGATGCGCCGTTCGCGCATATTGAAATTCGGCTAACGCCGAGTGAAATCTGCTAATGCAGATGAAATCCGCTTCGCGGGTGAAATCGCCTTTGGCGATTGAGGTTGAAATGCCGCTTTCGGGCGGCATTTCTTTATCACAAAAGCCTACTCCTCGCGCCGATACTCCGCGATTTCGTTAAGCTCGCATTTGAGTATTCGGCATAGCTGATCGAGCGTATATGTGTTAATGTTTTCGTTTTTGCGAAGGCGGTCAAGCTGCCCCGTGCTGAAACCGTATTCCTTTATCAATTTGTACTGAGAGATCCCCTTGGCCTTCATCGTTGCCCACAACCTATCGAATATTATCATACTCTGCCTCCGTTTTTTGATAAGAACAATGTATGCGATTGCCGTGTTCTTGACAATTGCCCGTATTCGGGCTATAATAAGGAATCAGTTTTTGATTGCAAAAGGAGATTATATGCTTTATGAACATGAGTTTGAAAAAAAGGATTTCTATAACGCTCATTTATGTGTTTTCGTTAATGATGCTTTTGACAGTCGCTTGCAAAGAAAAGCGTGGAGCTTGGCTTGTTACAAAAGAAACTCGCCCGATTTCATATGATGGCAACTACGAGCGGATGGAATATGAGTATGATGATAGAGGCGCGCAGATCAAGGCTACAAGTTATAAATCAGACGGCAGCATTTCCTATTGGCATGAAACCGTACATAACGGAAACACTACTAAAGACTTTACTTGTGGAGTGGATGGCAGCAAAGCACTACTTTCTGAATCCGAACTCGATTCAAAAGGCAATGTGATCAAGTCCACATTGTTCGGTTCTGATGGTAGCATAAGCGGCAGCTTTGAATATGAATACGATAAAAAAGGCAACGCGATAAAGCAAAAGCAACTCAATTCAGACGGCAGCATCTCTGGATGGACAGAATTGAAATACGATGAAAAAGGCAACTTGATAAAGTCCACAAGTTTCGATTGGGAAGGCACCATATGTTACTGGCAAACGTTTGAATTGGAATACGATGAAAATGGCAATTTGATCAAGTCCGTAAGTTTCGATCAAGAAGGCAGCGTCCTTGCCATGGAAGAGTTTGAGTATGATGCAAACGGTAATATGATAACTCAAACATCATATGATTCTGAAGGCAACATGAACTTCCGGTTTGAGTATGAATATGAGTTCTTTGAAAACGCACCGAATCATGGCAAGTAACGGGTTGCAATTTGTAAAGCGATAAATAAAGTGCTATAATACATCATAGCGGCGCGCATCCCGCGCCGCTTTATATATTTCCTCTTTTTCCCGCAGACCGCGCAATATTTTTGCGCATCAATCCATTAACATGGCGAAGGAGGACGAAGCGATATGCAGTCCACAGCGTTGAAAACCGATACGGTCATGCCCCGAAACGATGATATCACGGCAGAAAAATGCCTGATCGCGATCAAGGACGGGGACAGGGACGCGCTCAGCGAGCTTTACAGCATCGCGAGTGCATCCGTATACAGCTATGCGCTGAGCGTGCTTCGTTCCGTGCACGATGCGGAGGACGTGCTGCACGATTGCTTCGTAAACATCTTCACCTCGGCGGGGGCTTACACGCCGTGCGGCAAGCCCTTTGCGTGGATCATCACGATAGCCAAAAACCTTTGCCTTATGAAGCTGAGGGAGCGAAAGCGCTTCGCTTCCGGCACGGAGGCCGATGAGGATTGGAACATGGCTTTTGCCGAGGAATCGGGCCTTGCTCCGGAGGATCGCCTGATGATAAGAAGATGTATGACCCTCCTTTCGGAGGAGGAAAACAGGATCGTAGTGCTGCACGCGGTGGCCGGCTTCAAACACCGCGAGATAGCAGAGATGATGGAGCTTCCTCTGATGACAGTGATTTCGAAATACCGCCGCGCGATTGCAAAATTGCGCAAAAGCTTGGAATAATTATGGAGGGAAAGGCCATGAAAACGAGCGAAAAAGAGCTGAAGCAAAAGATCAAACAGGCCTACGAGGCCGCCACGCCCGACGTGCTCGCGTCCGTTCTCTCCTGCTGTGAAAAAGAGAAAGGACGGGTGATCCCGATGGAAAAGAAATCAAGGAGCAGAAGAAGCCGCCTTGTCGGCTTCGTTGCAGCGGCAGCCGCGCTTCTGCTGGTGCTTGCGGGCACCGTGGGCGTGCTTGCAAGCAATGCAAGAAGAAACGGTGAAGTGTTTGCAACGGTCTCGCTGGATGTAAACCCCAGCATCGAGATCGCGGTAAACAAGCAGGAAAAGGTTATCTCCGTGAAGGCGCTCAACGAGGATGCCGAGCGGATAGTGAACAATATGGAGCTCGTTGGCTCAAGCATCGACGTTGCGGTGAACGCGCTGATCGGCTCCATGCTAAGAAACGGTTATCTCAGCGATATAGCAAACTCCATCCTCATAACGGTCGATAACGCGGACGCGCAGATGGCGCAGCAGCTTCAAAGGAAGCTCGCGGATGAGATCGAGGCGGCGCTCGCTTCAAGCGGCGGCGGCGCGGTCATCAGCCAGACCGCAGACACCCGCGAGGATATGGAGAGCATTGCGAACCGCTACGGCATTACCAAGGGCAAGGCGCAGCTCATATACAGCATCATCGCCGCCGCCCCGAAGTTCACCTTCGAGCAGCTTGCGGGACTGAGCATAAACGATCTGAACATTCTTTACAACAAATACGGCAGAGTGAACCCCGCCGATGGCAGGATCAACGAGGGTCAGCCGAGCGAGAACGCCTATATCGGCAATGAACGCGCAATTGAGATCGCGCTCGAGCATGCGGGCGTGAGCGCCGATGAAGTAACATCCCTTATCGACTGCGAGCTGGACTTCGACCACGGCACGATGGTCTATGAGATCGAGTTCGTTGCCAAGGGCATGGAATACGGCTTTGATATCGACGCCGTGACGGGCGCGGTTATCGACTTTGAGATCGAGCCTGCGGATACCGGCGCAAACCCGATCGCGCCCTCCCCATCAAGCAGCCCCGAGAGCTATATCGGCGAGGCTGCGGCCAAGCGCATAGCCTTCAAGCGCGCAAGCGTTGCCGAGAGCGAGGTTTCCGGCTGCATCGTCAAGCTCGAGCACGACCACGGCAGAATGGTCTACGACGTTGAGTTCAAGGCGAGGGGCTATGAATACGACGTGGACGTGGATGCCGTGAGCGGCGAGATCATCGAGTTCGATATGGATCCTATCGGCTATCAGCCGAAACCCTCTAACGCACCCTCCGCAACGCCCACGCCCCAGCCGAGCTATATTGGCGAGGAGGCCGCAAAGCGCATCGCCTTCGAGCGGGCGCAGGTGGCGGCAGAGAACGTGTACGCGCTTTCGGTCAGGCTGGAGCACGATCATGGCAGGCCGGTCTACGACGTGGAGTTCCGTGCGAACGGCTTTGAATACGATATCGACGTGGATGCGGTGAACGGAAACGTGCTCGAATTTGACATGGATCCGATCGCAACTCCCGCGCCGAATCCCACGGAAGTGCCCCGTCCGAGCGGCGCACCCTCGGTAACTCCCGTTCCAGCGCCGACTCCCACCTCTGCGCCGGGCTATATCGGCGAGGAGGCCGCCAAGAGCATCGCCTTCAGCCGTGCGGGCATCTCCGCAAGCGAGGCAACGCAGGTTCACGTTGAGCTAAAACGCGAGAACGGCCGCATGGTCTATGACGTTGAGTTCAAGGCAAGGGGCTATGAATACGACGTGGATATAGATGCGATCACCGGCGCGGTGCTTGAGTTCGATATGGATGCGGACGACGATGCGCCGAGACCCACGAACGCGCCGAGACCCACGAGTGCGCCGAGCAATCCCACTCCGCAGCCCACGGGCGCACCGAGCTATATCGGCGAGGAGGCCGCCAAGCGCATAGCCTTCAACCGTGCGGGCATCTCCGCGAGTGAGGCTCGAAGCGTCAAGGTGGAGCTTGAGCGCGATAACGGCAGAATGATCTACGACGTTGAATTCAAGGCAAGAAACAATGAGTACGACATCAAGGTTGATGCGTACAGCGGCAGCGTGATCGCCTATGAATGCGAGCCCGACGATGATTCGAACCAGCAGCCCACGAACCCTCCCTCGGGCGGAAATCTGATCTCCGAGGCACGGGCAAAGGCCATCGCCTTCCAAAAGGCGGGCGTAAGCGAAAGCCAGGTCAGTGCGCTTGAGATCGAGCTTGGCGAGGACGATGGCATTATGGTCTATGAGATCGAGTTTCGTGCGAACGGCCGCGAGTATACGGTCGAGATAAACGCAGTGAGCGGCGCGATAATCGATTTCGACGTGGATTGAGAAAGCGAGTTCGGTGAGAATCTCCATATTATGCGTGGAAGGACGGCGAAAGCCGTCCTTCCTAACTTTTAAAGTGCATTGAATCAAAGTGCATCGGATAAAAAAAGCCTTTTGAGGCTATTTATCCTTATACGGATGCGCACAAGGCGGCGATGAGATCAATCGTTGACAAGCGCCACAAGGCTGGCGGCGATGCGGTTGATCGCTTCGGTATCCGTTTTAAAATAATGCCTGCCACCCTTCTTCGTTTTAATAAGCAAACCCTTTTCGTGAAGAAGCGTAAGACACCTCGAAACATTTCCCGCGTTCATATTCATGCTTTGAGCAAGATTGAGGCAGTAATCCGACTCCTTGCTCAAGCGTGTCAGGAGCTCAAGTCGAACGGGATCGGAAACCGCCTTCAGCTCCTCGCATATTCTGTCCATGCGCTGCTCGGCAAGCACCACTGTGTATTCGGGATAGATACCCATGCCGATATAAAGCGTGGTTATGTCCTCGGGGGAGGTTGAGGTTAAGGCATCGAAGCTGTTGCCTATCTCGTTGAAAAGGAAGAGGGAAACGTATGCCTTGTTCAGATTGGTGAGATTTGCCTCCTCCTTAAGGCGCATGAGAGCAACTATCTGATCGTTTGTCATGATGTCGAAGCAAAGCTCCCAAAAATTCGCGGATGAAGCATAGGCCGGCATAAATCGGGAACGAGCCGCTTCGAGCCGCCTTGCGTATGGGCGAACGATATCGGCCAGCTTTGAAAGATACAACTCGTGTCGATCGAGCGCAAGGAAGGAATCCATCTTCGCCTGATACGGGTAGTCCATAGCGTATATCTGCTCGAAAAGGGAGGAACGCTCCCGCCCGTTTGCGCTCACAAAGTTGATGCCGTGCATGTGAAAATGCAGTATCTCCAAGCCGTCCCGCTTGACCTCTGCCCAGCCGTTTCTGATCTGCTCGATCGCATCATCGAAGCTCAACGGCTCCAGTATAAGCATGGAAAAGACCAAAACCCTTGCAACGCAGTTGCGCTCCGCATCATTGCCGGTGTCGAAGGGCTTGAAAAAGAATTTGATGTCCTCATCCTCAAGGTT
>CADBGC010000038.1 GCA_902794055.1 uncultured Eubacteriales bacterium
AGCAGAGCATCGAACAGTCGCTTTCAACCTTCTCGAGCCACATGAAGAATATAGTCGGTATTCTTGAAAATGCCGATGAGCGCTCGCTTATCCTGCTCGATGAGCTTGGCGCGGGCACCGACCCGATAGAGGGCGCGGCACTTGCCATGAGCATACTTGAGGAGCTTCATTCGCGTGGTGCGATCACAGCGGCGACCACGCATTACAGCGAGATAAAGGCCTTTGCGCTGACCCACGACGGCATGGAGAACGCCTCAATGGAGTTCGACGTGGATAAGCTCTGCCCGACCTACAGGCTGTTCATCGGCATCCCCGGCAAATCCAATGCCTTCGAGATAAGCCGCAGGCTCGGCATATCGGAATACATAATCGAAAGCGCGAAGTCCTATATCAAAAAGGAGGACTCCGATTTTGAATCCGTCCTCTCGGATGCGGAGAATAAGAAGCGCCGTGCCGAGGATGAGCTCGAGCAGGCGGAGCTTGCGCGTCAGGAGCAGGCAAGGCTTGCGGAGGAGCTCAAACGCGAGCGCGAAAAGCTGGACGCGGAAAAAGCTGAGCTCAAGCAGAAAGCCCGCGAGGAGGCAAGAAAGATCGTTGCAGATACGCGCCGCGAGATGGAGCAGCTCATTATCCAAATACGCTCCATAAAGACCATCGACCAGCGCGAGGCGGACAGGATGATCCAGCAGACCCGCGATGCTCTGAGAAACACCGAGAACGCGCCCGCCGAGCCGGGCGATAAGGTAACGGTCATCAGCGTGGATAAGCCCGCAACGGTGCTTTCGCTTCCCGACAGAAACGGCGAGGTCCAGGTTCAGATAGGCATAATCAAAATGTCCGTCAAGCTCGACGATATCCGCCTTTCAAATGAGAATCAGCTTCAAACCGCATCGGTCAAGGTGGAGTACGATCCTTCAAACACCTTCGGCCTCGAGCTCGACGTGCGCGGAAAGCTCGTGGATGAAGCCTTGCCGCTCGTGGATGCGTACCTGCTTTCGGCGCAGCATCAGGGACTGCATGAGGTGAATATAATCCACGGCAAGGGCACGGGTGCGCTTCGTGTGGGCATACAAAGCTATCTTAAAAACCACAACAGGGTCAGATCCTTCCGCAACGGAAACTACGGCGAGGGCGATTTCGGCGTTACCGTGGTAACTTTGAAATAAGGTACACTCGATTGATAATATATTACATTACGCGCTGATTTTCGTTCCGTTTGCCACACGAAGTTAATAAATGGGTGATAAAATGATCATAGTATCAAGCTGCCTTATCGGTGAAAAATGCAGATACGACGGCAGGTCGCAACCGAATGAAGAAGCGCTCCGTCTATATAATATGGGAGCTGCCATTCCCGTATGTCCCGAATGTCTCGGAGGCTTGAGTGTTCCGCGCCACGCCGCCGAGATCGTTGGCGGAAGCGGGGAGGACGTGCTTTTGGGTTGCGCAAGGGTGATCTGTCGAGATGAGAACGGCAAAGCCGAGGAC
The DNA here is from genome assembly GCA_902794055.1 of uncultured Eubacteriales bacterium. Taxonomy (GTDB): domain Bacteria; phylum Bacillota; class Clostridia; order Christensenellales; family CAG-138; genus PeH17. The sequence continues at coordinate 1,489 of CADBGC010000038.1, forward strand.
GTTACAAACAAATTCATTCTCGGCGCATACAGAGCTCTTGCTGCCGCAGAAAAATACAGTGCTTGCGAGGCGATCCTTAAAGCCAAGAGCCCTTCCTGCGGATGCGGACTTATTTACGATGGCTCCTTCAGTGGAAAGCTTCGCGAGGGAAACGGCGTTGCTGCGGCGCTTCTTCTGAAGAAAGGGATAAGCGTTCGCTCGCTTTGAAAACCGCGCTTGGCAAGGTTCCCAAATCTGAAAAAGAAACGGAATACGATTTATGGATAACGAACGCATACTCGTTGTGGACGACGATGAAAAAATATGCCAGATCCTTTCGCTCTACCTAAAGAGCAAGGGCTACGATGTTTCGACCTGTAAGAACGGGGCGAACGCTATTTCGGCGTTTGAAGAGTTCAAGCCCGATCTTATCCTGCTCGACGTTATGCTCCCGGGTCTCGACGGCTGGGAGATACTCGAAAAGCTACGCGCGATAAGCAACGTTCCCGTTATAATGCTTACTGCAAAGGGCGAAATATCCGATAAAATACAAGGGTTGGATATCGGAGCGGACGACTATATCGTTAAGCCCTTCGACTCTAAGGAGCTCGTTGCGAGGATACGCGCCGTTTTCAGGCGCTCAGGCGGCGCACCTTCGGAGGATGGACATATCCTGACCGCGGGCGATATAACTATGGATACGGACAACTACACCGTTTCCTGCGGCGGCAGGCTTTGCGATATGCCCCATAAGGAGTTTGAGCTTTTAAGATACCTTATCGCGCATAAGGGTCAGGTGCTGACACGCAATCAGATAATGAGCGCGGTTTGGGGCTTCGACGGCGCATCGGACAGCCGCACGATAAACGTGCATATCAAGCGCATCCGTTCGCGCCTCGGTGACAGCGACAAATGGGAGATAACGACCATTTGGGGCGTTGGCTATAAGTTCATCGAAAAATAAGCTGAAGCATAGTCTGCGCCGAGGCTGCGTAAGGAGCGGAAGGCGCGGGCATAAAAAAATAAAGCAGAGAGGCGGCAAGGAAATGTTTAAAACGCTCTTTTCAAGAATGTTGGGAGCATATCTGTCCTCCGCCGTTGCGGTAATACTCCTGCTCGGCCTGGCTTCGGGAACGATAATTCGCAATCACTATATCAGCACCGCAAAAAGGAGCCTTTCAAGGGAGGTCGATGAGATAGCTCTTATAGTCTCCGACGAGTATTTGGACAGCAACAAGCGTGATGTCGCAAAGGAGAAGATACTTGCGATAGTAAGGCAGTTCGATGCTTTGCTTCAAATCGATTTTTTCGATGCCTCACTCGGCATACGCAGCTTTTACGATTACCAAACAGGCGCAAAATGGCGCGTTTGCGTTGAACTCGATATCTCCGAGCTGACGGAAAAAACCGATGGCGCAGACAAGCTCGAGGCATATTATGCAGATCTTTTGGCCGATTACGTCGGCATAAGAACGCTGACGATAAAAAAGCCTCTCGTTTCCGAAAACGGTGAATACGGAACGATAATGCTGAGCTACGATATGAGCGATGATTACTCGGCGCTTTCCGAGCTGTATTTCGATATTTTTCTCTCTGCGCTCGGCGCGGTATTGATTACCGCCGCCATAACTTATATAATAACAAAAAGAATAACGAAGCCGGTTTCGCACATGACCGACGTTGTGAACGCGATATCCCACGGCGATCTTGAGGCTCGAGTTCGCGTGGTGCAAAGCGATGAGCTGGGCATACTCGGCAAAAGCTTCAACGATATGGCGGATAAGGTGTCGGGTCTCGACCGCGCGAGGCGCGAGTTCGTTGCAAACGTTTCCCATGAGCTGCGTTCGCCGCTCACGAGCATGCGCGGCTTCATCGAGGCGATGGAGGAGGGCGTGATCCCGCCTGAGGAGCATAATAAATATCTCAACGTCGTTCTTGATGAAAATCGCAGGATGTCCGGCATAGTGAATGATCTGCTGGACATGGCGAGGATAGAATCGGGGCAGTATAAGATAGCTCCCACCGCGTTTGACGTGTGCGAGCTGGTAACGGGCTCGCTTCTGACCTTTGAAAGCAGGATAGAGAGCGCGGGTATAGAAGTCGATATCCGACTGCCTTCCGCTCCGCTGTTTGTATCCGCCGATAGGGACAGGATCGATCAGGTACTCCATAACCTTATCGACAACGCGATAAAGTTCACCCCCGAGGGCTCGGGCTTGATAGGCGTTTCGGTTGTTTCAGATAAGCAAAAGGCGCATATAACCGTTCGAAACAGCGGCAGCACGCTCTCGGACGAGGATATTCCAAGGCTGTTCGACCGATTCTATAAGGCCGAAAAGGCGCATACCTATACCGGAACCTCGGGCACGGGGCTCGGGCTTTCGATAGTCAAGCTCATCCTCGATCAGCATGGTGAGGATATAAGCGTTTCATCCGAAAACGGGATAACAAGCTTTACCTTTACTCTTAAAAGAACGGCGGCTCCGAAAAAAGCGTGAGTCGGATTAAAAATCAGAACAAACAGAGCCGAAGCAAGAATCATGCGTTCGGCGAGTAAACGGAGGACATATGGAAGAAAAAGATCCGAGAATTGAATTCTTTACCGAACCGATACGGACGGAGAACGATAACGGCGAGCGAGAGAGAACCGTCGTTTGGCGAGAGGAGGGAGGGTCTCTTCAAACGCAGACCACCATCATCCATAAAAAGGTTCCCACGGCAGGCGTGCTCGTTTTGACCGCCTTTGTTTTCACCGCGCTGGGTGCGTTTTTGGCGAGTCTTGTTTTTCTTGCAAGGTTCATCGACATTAAATCCATTGCTTCGGCGATAGGTGAAACCAAGCGTACCTCGGTCATAGAAACGCCGCGGCCGGATCAAAGTGCGGATAGCTCAGCGATGCCCGAGCATTCGAAAACTCCGATGGTCAGCCCGGATCCGAACTTTCAGCTTCCCACTCCCGCACCGGAGGCGGATACCCCCGATATGAACTTCGGCGCGGGGCTTAACGAGCTCTTTGCAGGGAACGTTTCAGGCGTTGTTATCGTAAACAGCTATTCGGGTTCGCCGAGGAGTTCAACTCATATCGGAACAGGCTCGGGCTTCTTCTTCACTGACGAAGGCTATATCATAACCAATGCACACGTCGTTGACGGCGCGGCAAACGTCAGGATCACCGCCTATAACGGAACCGTTTACGATGCCGCCATCGTCGGAAGCGACGTTAAAACCGATATAGCGGTTTTGAAGGCTCCCGAGGAGGCCGTGCTCGAGACCCTGACCATGGGTGATTCCGACCGTGTACGCACAGGCGACTTTGTGCTTGCTATCGGCCATCCCACGGGCGAGGAGCTCAGCTTCACCGCCACGTTCGGCATGGTCGGCGCCGTTGACAGAAGCGTTACGATAGACGGCGTTCGCAACGACTATATCCAGATAGATGCGGCGATCAACCCCGGCAACAGCGGCGGACCTCTGTTCGACATGAACGGCCTTGTGGTGGGCGTGAACTCCGCCAAAACCGTTGTGGCAAGCTATGATGAGGACGGCGAGCCGATAAACGCAGAGGGTCTCGGCTTTGCACTCCCGATAAACACTGCGATTCAGACCGCACACGATCTTATCGCGCAAGGAAGCATCGTGCGCCCGGGCATCGGGCTCTCCACTGTGTTCGTAACTCCCGAAACCGCAGAGAAGTACGGCATACCGATCGGCGGCCTTGTTTACACCATTACCGAGGGCGGCCCTGCGCATGAGGCGGGTCTGTATGCGGATGATATCATCACTCGGGCGGACGACGTTAAGATCGAGGATAACGAGGCGCTCGGCGCGTATATCCGCACCAAGTCATATGGCGACACCGTTGAGATAACCTATTGGCGCGACGGCGAGTATCATACCTGCACTCTGACCGTCGGCGATCTGAACGCTATAGGAAGCACGGTACTCGACGGCGCTTACGGCGGAGCGAAATACGGAATAAAGGTTCGCTGAGAGCGCATAAAACCGAATTATGAATGACGAGAGCCGCTGCGATCGCAGCGGCTCTTAAATAAAACTAAAAGAACTAAGAAGAATGTGACTGTCGCTTATTTTGCTCGCCCCGAGCCGCACTGCGAACCACCTATGACTATTCACAGGATGGTCAAAATCGTTGCTCGCCCTGCACTCGCCCCATCTTTGGGTCAAGAGCCGGGGTTAGTTCATTAAAACAAATAAAGCAGATGGGACATGCCCATCTGTTTTATTTGGTCTGGGTGAGAAGATTCGAACTTCCGGCCTCTTGAACCCCATTCAAGCACGCTACCAAACTGCGCCACACCCAGTCGTTCCGAGGAACGATGTGTATTGTAACACTTGCGCGGCAAAATGTCAAGCGATTTTTTAGTATATTACGCTTGAACGAAAAAACAGCGCGGGATTTACAAGCAGAATAAGGAAAAAATGTCCACAAAGTTCGAATCAGAACAGCAGGCTTACGAGCCTGAATATCCAGTTTGCGGCAATGCCCGCAGCAAGACCGCCGATGGTGTGGCTGATTATTGCCTTACCCGTAAGCTCGGGACGGCGAAGCGCCTGCATCATCGAAGCGTGGGTCGAAAGATAGCCGCTCCAGCACATGCACATGGAGGTGAAAACGGCTATGTCATGCGCATTCACAAGACCCGCCGCAGAAAGCTCCTTAACTATTCCGGTTGCAGCGCCTGCGGAGCCGAGAGCTGTGATCGGAACCGCGATGGATTCGCTCGAAGCGAAGCCGAAGAGTGGCTGGAGCAGGAAGTTAATCTTTTCGGCAGCAAGGGGAAGAAGCTTAATGCCCTCAAACGCAGCGCCGGTGTAGGTGCCGTCGGGGGAGGGACCCTTTGTGAGAAGCATGACCACGGTGCAAACGACCACAACGCCGGGAACTATCGCAAGGCCGATATCAACGCCGCTCTTGCCGCCGCTCAGCGCAGCGTTAAGAACGCGCATTCCGATGCTTGCCTTCTTGGTCTCCACGCCCGCACCGTTTCCGGCGATAACGGGTGTAGCATCCTCGTATTCCTCGGTGCCGAAGGCCTTCTTAGTCTGCATCAGCATGAGCCTTGTGCTTACGATGCTGCCGATGACCGCGCCGAGATTGCCGACGAGCACGGCGGCAACGAGACTTCCACCGGTAACGTTCAAACCAAGCATGAAGGTGGACACGATAACGCCCATGCCGAACGCCGTGCCGAGGTTGGTCAGCGCGTAGAACTGATATTTTCTAAAGTACTTTCTGAAACCCGAATCCTCGGCAAGCGAAAGTATCGCGGGGTTGTCCGAAAGATAGGTGGTCACTATGCCGAGCGCCGCCGCGCCGGGAAGACCGTACAGCGGCTTCATAAGCGGGTTCAGAAGCTGATTGAGAAGCGCCACAACGCCGAACTCGGTCAAAAGCGCCGCCACCGCGCCCATGATAACGGCTATGGCCATTATATAGAAACACGTGTCGATAAGAAGCGCAAACGCCGTGTTCATAATGGTGCTAAGCGCATTTGAAAGCCCCATGGGAATTGCAAACAGCAGCATCAGCCCGATGAAAACTGCGAGGAAAATAAGTGGAGACAGCCAGAATTTAAGCTTCGAAACGGGAGCGGGGGAAGCGCCCTCCGAATTCTTTTTCAGCTTTGCTTTCATAACCTTCTATCCTTCCTTGACGGTCGAGATTTTTCCGTTTTGCGTTTTGGGCGCAAAACCGCGTAAGACTAACTACTGAACTATACAGCAAAAGCAGTTGCAAAAAAAGCAAATGTTTGTTATACTTAACATGAAAATCTTTCATGGATAACGATTGCCGTTTCCATCTCTTTTTCTCGGTCGGAAAAACCGAAAATCAGGTGAAACAAGACGGAAGCATCCGTGAAGTGAGAAAACGAACGAAAATGAGGCAATAACAATGAATATTGAATACTGCCGTCTCTTTCTTAAAACCGTCAAGCTCGGCAGCTTTACCGCCGCTGCGGATCAGAGCGGCTATACCCAATCCGCTCTCAGCCATATTATTTCGGGGCTCGAAAAGGAGTTTGGCTTCGCGCTTTTTACCAGGAGCAAATCGGGGGTTTCTCTCACACAGGACGGCGAGCGCATGCTGCCCTTTATACGCGATGCCGTAGCGCACTCGGATATTGCGCTTCAGGCGGCATCGGAAATAAAGGGGCTCAAGTCCGGCAAGGTGCGCATCGGCGCTTTTTCAAGCATTGCAATATGCCGCCTTCCCGCGATAATTCGCGAGTTCAACGCCGCATATCCGAATATCGAATTGGACGTTCGAGTGGATACATATAGAGTGATAGAGGAATGGCTTGCAAATGATGAAGTGGACTGCGGCTTTATCAGCGATGCTTCATTGAAGGAGACCGACTTCATCCTGCTTATGGAGGATAGGCTGCTTGCGCTCGTTCCTGACGAGCATCCGATTCTTGCATCCGATAAGCTAACGGCGGAGTGCATCGAAAAAATGGATTTTATCGTTCCCGGAGAGGGAAGCAACTACGATATCGGAAGATACTTCAAATCCACGGGCATAAAGCCCAAGGTTCGCTTTGCGGTCAGCGACGACTACGCGGCGGCGGCTATGGTGAAGCAGGGGCTCGGCATTACGATATTGCCCGAGCTTATTCTTGAAGCGATATCCGGCAGCTTCAACACACTTGAACTTGAAAGGGAATGCATAAGGAAAATAGGGATCGCTGCTCGAAGAAACGCGCCGGTGTCGCCGGCATGCAAGGCTTTTATCGAGTTCGTTCGCGCTTCGTTTGAATGATCGTTTGCGAGCATATTCGCCCAAATTAATATATTTGCCCTTTTTCGAACAAAAATGTATAATAAAACATTGCGAAAAAGCAAAGAGCAGGGTAAAAGAAATGATTACGATAGAAAACATTGAATACAGCTATGACGGCGCTCTGAAAAAGGCGCTTGACGGTGTAAGCCTTGAGATAGGGGAAGGGGAGTTTGTTGCGATAGTCGGTCACAACGGCAGCGGCAAATCCACCCTTGCCAAGATGCTCAATGCGCTCTTATTGCCCGATGAGGGCAGCGTGAGCGTTTTTGGGATGGCCACTTCGGATGAAGAAAAAACGCTCGATATCAGAAAAAAAGTCGGCATAGTTTTTCAAAATCCCGACAACCAGATCGTCACCACTGTCGTGGAGGAGGACGTTGGCTTCGGCCCGGAGAACCTCGGCGTTCCAACGACTGAGATAATCGAACGCGTACACAACGCTCTCGATGCTGTCGGCATGCTCGACTATGCCAAGCATGCGCCGCACATGCTCTCAGGCGGTCAAAAGCAGCGCATTGCTATAGCGGGCGTGCTCGCAATCGACCCCGACGTACTCGTTTTCGACGAGGCGACTGCGATGCTCGATCCTCTCGGCAGAAAGGCCGTTATCGAGATCGCTTCCCGCCTGAATAAAGAAAAGGGCAAGACGGTCGTAATGATAACGCAGTATATGGAGGAGGTCACCGCAGCCGACCGAGTCGTCGTTATGTGCGGCGGCAGGATCGCCATGACAGGTACTCCTGAGGAAATTTTCAAACGCGGAAACGAGCTGAGGGCGCTTCGGCTTGACGTTCCCGTGATGGTGGAGCTTCGCGATATGCTCCAAGCCGAAGGACTTATTCCCGAAAACGATGCGCTCTCCGTTTCGGAGATGGCGGAGGTAATATGCCGATCATTGTTGAAAAACTGACACATACTTATATGCCCAATACCGATAACGAGTTCGTTGCCGTTGAGGATATTACATTGACCATAAACGACGGCGAGTTCTTCGGCATAATCGGGCACACCGGCAGCGGCAAATCCACATTCATTCAGCACCTCAACGGGCTTATGCAGCCCACGGGCGGCAGTGTAACGGTGGACGGCTTCGATATGAGCGACAAAAAGCAGCGCGCAAAGGGCAGAGCGCTTGTGGGAATGGTTTTCCAATACCCCGATTATCAGCTCTTCGACAGCACCGTGCTCGATGACGTTTCATTTGGTCCGAAGAACATGGGGCTTGATGAGGAGGAAGCGAAGCAGCGCTCAATTGAAGCCATGCGAATGGTCGGTCTCGATCCGGAGCTTTTTGCGGAAAAATCTCCGTTCGAGCTTTCGGGCGGCGAAAAGCGCAGAGCCGCGCTTGCGGGCATAATAGCGATGCGCCCCAAATACCTTGTGCTCGACGAGCCTATGGCGGGTCTCGACCCTTCGGGCAGGCGCGAGATACTTGCAACCATAAATTCGCTTCGCGATGAGCTCAAATGCACCGTTATCATGGTCAGCCATTCGATGGAGGACGTTGCGCGCTCGGCGGAGCGCATAGCCGTTATGAACGACGGCAGGCTCTATGCGCTCGGTACTCCCGACGAGATATTTTCAAGAACCAAGGAGCTTATATCGCTCGGACTCGATGCGCCGCAAACCGCCCGCCTTGCGCAGGAACTTCGCGAGCGCGGCTTTGAAGTGCCCGAGGATATCTACACAAACGAGCGTTTTGTATCGTGGCTGAAGGGGAGGATGAATGATGCTTAAGGATATCACTCTCGGTCAGTACGTTCCCGGAGATTCCGTCCTGCACAGGCTTGATCCTCGCACGAAGATATTGCTGATGGTCGCGTATATCGTGGCTGTATTCCTCGTTAAAAGGATAGAGGTTTTCCCGGTGATCATAATCTTCACCGTTGGAGTAACGCTGCTTTCGCGCGTTCGCCTTTCGTATCTGGTTAAGGCGCTCAAGCCGATGAAGCTGCTTTTGCCGCTGATGTTTTTAATGAACCTTTTTCTCATTAAAACAGGCGATCTGCTCGTTGAATGGTGGATATTCAAAATTTATAAGGACGGCCTTATAAACGCCGTTTTCATCGTGCTTCGTCTTGCAACTCTCGTTGCGGGAACAAGCCTTCTAACGCTAACCACAACGCCCATCGCGCTTACGGATGGGCTTGAGAAGCTGCTTTCGCCGCTCAAGGTAATAAAATTCCCCGCGCATGAGCTTGCCATGATGATGACCATTGCGCTCCGATTCATCCCAACGCTCGTTGAAGAAGCGGACAAGATAATGAAAGCGCAGCTCGCGAGGGGTGCGGATTTTGAAAGCGGAAACATAATCAAGCGCGCCAAGGCGATGATACCCATACTTATTCCTCTCTTTGTGAACTCCTTCCGCAGAGCGGACGAGCTTGCAATGGCGATGGAGAGTCGCTGCTACCACGGCGGCGAAGGCCGCACCAAGATGCGTGTTTATTCCTTCAAAACCATCGATCTGATTGCGTTCATAGCAATGGCGCTTTTGATCGCATGCATCATTATTATGAATAAGTTCATGCCGAATATCTTTTAAAGTCGTACCGGTGGGGGAGCGGATGGAAAAGAGCGAAAGATTTGCCGTAATAGATACAGAAACGAATTGGGACAACGCGCTTATGAGCATCGGGGTGGTCATTTCGGATGCAGAGATGCGCCCCCTCGATGCCAAATACTTCATAATAACGCCCGAATTCGAGCGCGGCGGCATCTACGAAGGCAGCCTTTTCATCGTTGAAAAATACGAAATGCTGATGCGGCATGAGCTTGAAGAAGCGCTTTTGAAGTATCTTAAAGCGAACGGGATAAAGCGCATCTTTGCCTATAACGCGCGCTTCGACTTTGGGCTTCTTCCGGAGCTATCTGCCTATGTTTGGCACGACATAATGGCGGTTGCGGCATACAGGCAGTTCAATAAAAGCATTCCCGACTGTGCTGAATGCTATAAAACGGGCAGGCTCAAGCGCGGCTTCGGCGTTGAGCCGATACTGCGTATGCTTTCGGGCGAAACGAACTATTTTGAAACGCATAACGCCGTGGTCGATGCGCTCGACGAGCTTACCGTAATGCGCCTTCTTGCGCATCCAATCTCGGTTTATGACTGTGCAATAATTTAAATCGCTCAAATATATCGCGATTTTGCTCAAAAAACGCTTGACAAACCGCTTGAGCATGAATATAATACAAATGTTCAAGAAGAAGCCGCCCGCTTCTCACTCGCCGCAGGTATTTATGCAGGCGCAGTAGTTAGGCAAAATAGCTCAGCTTATTTGTGCGCGGCGCGGAATGCGGCGCGTTTTCTTTTTGAAAAATTTAAACAAGGTGGTGGATATCATAGCAACTCAGGAATTATTGATCAATGAAGAGATCCCCGATAAGGAGGTCCGACTCATTGGAAGCGACGGCGAACAGCTTGGCATCGTTAAGATCGACCATGCGCTGCGTATCGCCGAGGAAAAGGATCTCGATCTCGTTCGCATCGCGCCGAACGCGAACCCGCCCGTATGTAAAATTATGGACTACGGCAAGGCTCGCTTCGAGCAGATGAAGCGCGAGAAAGAGCAGAGAAAGAACCAGGCAACCATTGAAACCAAGGAGATCCGCCTTTCCTCCACGATCGATACGCACGATATGGAGGTCAAAGCCAAGGCGTGCATCAAGTTCCTGAAAAGCGGCAATAAGGTCAAGGCTTCCATCCGTTTCCGCGGTCGTCAGATAACCCACGGCGACGTTGGCCTCGACGTTATGAACGCTTTCTATGAGATGGTTCAGGATTACGCAGTCATGGAGCGCTCCGCAAAGCAGGAGGGCAAGAATATGACCATGATACTGAGCCCCAAACCCGCACCGAAGAACTGATATCTATTTAGGAGGAATACCCATGCCGAAAATCAAGACCCACAGGGGCGCCGCAAAGCGTTTCAGCTTCACCAAGAGCGGCAAGATCAAGAGGGGCAGGGCTTACAAGAGCCACATCCTTACCAAGAAAACCACCAAGCGTACCCGTAACCTTCGCAAGACGGCTTACATCGCTGAGGAAGAACAGTCCAAGATCAGCAAGCTGATCCCCTACAAGAGATAAGGAGGACAAGGAAAAATGGCAAGGATCAAAAGAGCAGTCAACGCCGTTAAGAAGCGTCGCAAGGTTTTTAAGCTCGCTAAGGGCTACTATGGAGCAAAGAGCAAGCTCTACCGCGCTGCAAGCCAGCAGGTCATGAAGTCCATGGCTTACGCCTATGTTGGCCGTAAGCTCAAGAAGAGGGAGTATCGCCGCCTTTGGATCGCCCGTATCAACGCGGGTGCAAGGCTCTGCGGCACCAATTACTCAAACCTCATCCATGGTCTCAAGCTCGCGGGCGTCGATATGAACCGCAAGGTTCTCGCGGATCTCGCTATCACCGACATGACCGCGTTCAACGAGCTCGTAAACGTTGCGAACAATGCGCTCAAGGCGTAAATATCGTAAGCAATAATTCAAAACCGCTTCGGCTTTCCGAGGCGGTTTTAGTTATGAAAAAATCAATCAATTGTTATCAAACCTTAACTGAGGCGATCAGCTCTTCAAACTCCGAAAGCTCGATCGAATAAACGCAGGAAAGAACGAAGTAATAACCATCTTCAATCCATGCTGCCTCCGAATAATCTGGCGCGCTGCAGATGCTGACCTTCCTTCCGGCTATCTCCCGATCAATGAATTCGCCCTTATTGTCCACAACCTGCGGACCGATGCTGTCGGCGTATTTATAAAGGACTATCAAATTTCCGGCGCTGTCTTCGTAGCAAATGCGAATATTTGTTTCGCCTGATTTTTCTTCGGTTTTGCTGAAGCCGCTCGGTAAAGGCTCAATGCCGAATTGCCTTGGCTTGACCAGCGACATCATATGCTCGAGCAATTCTTGATCCTTCGGCTCCGTATAAAACAGGGAAAAGTAATAGCCGTTGTCTATCCAAACCGCAACGCTGCCGTCATCGCCTGAATACAATCTGACTTCCTTGCCGTCAACAGTATGGTAAGTAAAATCGCCGCGTTCAGCATCTATCATCTCAACGCCATTTGGGTTGGCGGATTGCAACAGTCTTATCAGGGCTTCATCGGTATCCATATATTTTATAATCATGTCTGTGCCAATATTGCTATAGTAAGTAACGCTAAACCCTTCCGGAATCGGATTAAGCTCATATTCCTCCTCAATGCTTGTTTTTGTTATATCGGGATCGGAATACTCCACATGGTCACTAAAAGTTTTGATAAAGAATCCAGCAATACTCTTTCTAACCTCGGGTACGGCGCATGCAGCCGCAGCCAAGGCAAGTATTGCCGCTGCAATCAGCCAAAGCTTTCTGACCTTTCTGCGTTTAACCGGGACGGATTCTTCGGTCTTGTGGCCGTCCTCATCTGAACCTGCGTTATTTATAAGTGCATTCATTTTCTTTTCAAAGCCGTCGGAGAATATGTGCTGCTCTTTGGGCGCGGATGCAAGTATCGCATCGATCTCGGCATCCAGCAGCTCGCCGTAAGCATCGGCTATTGCTCGTTTGCTTTTTTCGATCATGCGGCGCCTCCTTTCAGCACAAGCTCGCGAAGCATCTGCTTCGCACGATAAACGCGCTTTTTGATCGTTTCGTAGTTCTCTTGAAAAAGCTTGGCGATCTCGACCGAGGAATACCCCTCGAGGCTCAGCCACAGCGCATCGGCATACGCGGGATCGAGCTGCTTTACAGCCGCCTTCGCCCGCTCGATAAGCTCGTTATCGGCCGCGATCTCATCCAATGGGTCGGAACCGTCGCCAAACTCGAAGCCCGCATCCGCAAGCGCATCGAGCGAAGCGGTTTTCGAGCGGCGCTTGAGCATATTCAGCGCGCGGTTTTTAACGCAAACGAAAAGAAAGCGCCTCTGCCCTTCCTCGCCGCGCTCGGCAAGCTTCTCCAAATCGGAATCCGCGACCGCAAGAAAAACGTCGTGCACCGCATCCTCGGCCTCGGCGGGATCGGAAAGATACTTATTTGCAACGAGGAACATCGCGCGGCGGTGATCGTTATAAAGCTTCGTGAAAAAGCTTCTTTCATCCTCGGTTTCTATCATTGAAAGATAGAATGTGAGCATACCGATGATCTCCTTGACAAGAACTGCGGCAGCGCAGCCTTTGACACGCTGCCGCAGAACCTATATTAGCAGAAAATCGGCATATTTGCAAGCGGCGGAGGGCGAATGCCGCCAAATGAGATGCGCTGAGCTCGATTACGCAAATATGTGCTGTTGTGCTCGCAGCTCAGCCCGCGTAAATGAGCGGCTCTGTAAAATAATCGTCCTGACTGATGTCGTTCAGGCGTATGTACGGGGCTTCGTAATTGAACGAAAACTCAACCTGTCCGATCCTGCCATCCGGTATTCTGAGCTTTACGTAAGATTCGAGATCGGTGCTGACGGGAACGACGTGCTCGCCGACAGGAACGGTAACTTCTTCGCCAAGGCTGCCGTCGTCATTTACTATCCGAACGGTCATCTCGCGCTTGAGGGACTGATGCTCCAGCCAGTAACGATCTTCGTAAGTTGAAAACTTGAAGTCGTCAACGAGCTTCAAGCCCGATGCATCCACCGTGGCGACCGCGCCGAGGAAATCGGCATTAAGAACATTGGCATGAACGGATATCTCGAATTCGCCGGGCTTCAGGCTTGTATCGTAGATACTGAAATAACAGCTTCCCTCCTGTGTGAACATCCCCGAACCGTCCTCATTCACGCGGCAGATGAGCGAAGCGGGATCGTCGCTGCATTGATTCCGGCTCAAAAGAATGTCGATACGGCTGTCGTTTTCGTCGCAATCCATAATGATAAGACCGGCGGCTTTTCCGTAGCTTACCTCATACACGAATGGCTCGGTTCCATTCGCGCCGCGCGTTACGGTGAGCTTGTAGTTCGATTCATAATACTCAAGCTCTTCTTCCTCGAAAATTATCGTGTCCATGATGCCGTCAAAGTCGATATCGATATTGATAAGGCGATTGGCCGGCACCTCGACGGGGAGCGAATCGATGACCATCGGAGCGACCGTAGGAGCGGCGGAAGGTTCTGCGGTTGGCACTTCGGTGGGTACCTCAGTCGGAGCTTCGGTGGGTTCGGCGGTAGGTTCGGTAGTGGGCTCCTCGGTCGGTTTTTCGCTCGGCGCGGGCGTTTCCTTCTGCGCCGCTTTGGTCGGAAGCGGCTGAGCGCCTACGCCCTGTCTCGGTGTGCAGGCGATGGCCGCCAGCATGAGCGCGGCGATAATGATGAGGAATGCTTTTTTTGCGTTGGCAAGTTTTTTCATAACAGATCCCCTTTATTCGTTTTTGAGGGCGCGGAGCGGACGACTTGGAAAAGCCGTTCTCTTACCCCTTCACCTATACAACAATCGAGCTGTGCTGTTCGGGACAGGCTTTTGGGAATATATTAAGTTTTCCGTA
>CADBGC010000039.1 GCA_902794055.1 uncultured Eubacteriales bacterium
ATTCTTTATAGGGTTAATGGAGAAACAGGTCGCTTTATCGCATTCGATATATCTCTGACGAACAGCGATGCGGAAGCCGAACGCAAGGAGTTGGAGCAGAGCTATCCGCTTGTGGAGCTTCCCGAAATGCGCAGCTCGGAGCTGAAGTATCTTGTGCGAGCGTATGTTTGTAACGAATCTTGGGTAAGCAGGGTCGAATGTCACTCGCACAAGAAATCTAAGCTCGGAGCTGCGCATTGCGGGAAGCTCCACAAGCGAATCAACTTGCTCCGCATCCCTGTATTCGGCTTCCGTATCGCTTTCTGTCAGAGATATATCGAATGCGATAAAGCGACCTGTTTCTCCATTAACCCTATAAAGAATTGAGAATGTATTGTTCCAATATTGCAAATCGGCATATGTAAGCTCAAACCCGTCTGCTGCCGGTAACGGAAGGGCGTTGATGATCTCCAGCGTTTTAATTGCCTCCGCCTTTGTGGAGATGCCGCTGCCTATGAAGTTATCGAAATAAAACTTTTCACACTCCGCATCATCAAGATCGACCGATGATGCAAGCAAAAGGTATTCTTCGATGCTGTAGAAGACCGGACGCATAGGAGGCATGCCGTTTTCGACGTAAGCTGCCGTCGGCATTATCGTAGGTTCGGCGGTGCTCGGAGTGTCGGTTGGCAAAGGAGCCTCCGAAACAGAGGCGGGTTCATCAGTCGTCAAAGAGGGGCTTTCAACAACCTCTATCGGCTTGCGGCAGGCAAGGGTGGACAAAAGTGTAACGGCTATGCCGATAATAATGATTTTTTTCATATTCTTCCTCCGTAATCTTTTAGTGATGATCGCGCAGATGGTCGTTTATATATGCACGACACTGCCAGCAGTACAGCCTATTGATATCCGTTGTAGACATAATATATGGATAATTCATCATGCAAATACCACCGGCAGCATCAGATAAAGGCTTACGGCACAACCAACAACCGGGATTGTCACAAGGCTCATGGCTATTGCCGCAAGTGGCGGGACTATCGCAAGTACACGGTGGATTTTTCCCGTGATGATAATGATCCGGCGCTCCGAGCGTATGGGAAGCTTCGTGAAGCAGAGTGCATTCATATATGTTCTTAACAGCGGCATCCGATAGATTGGAATATCCATTTGATGCGTTGACAACATCACGGGGCGTCATAATAACTATATTGTGCAATGCACTGATATGCCCGTCATTATAATACGAAACGGCTTGCGGTGACACGAGACCTCCCTTTTGCTCATACGCAATATGCCCCGTCCACATCACTTTTGTCAATGTTTTTGTGCCGACACCATTATTTCTAATAAAATCGAAATAAAAGCCGGTGCTTGTATTACCCGTGCCAGGACCCGGGTTTGGAGTTAAATGCAACGCATCGTGGGAGCACTTCCATGAAAGCTGACTTGTGTTCCAAACCCAGCTTCCTCCGGAAGATCGCCATTTGCAAGTATCGCAATATGATGTATAAGATTTGACATCTTCCTCATTCGTTTGTATGTTAACCCTGACCGGGAAAACAGCTTCCAACTTTTGCTTGACAGTATCGCTATAAGACAGAACTTTCGAGATGCCGTTTGAAAACCTTTGCAAGAAGCCTCTATCCACATAGCTCTCTATAGTAAAGGTGTACGACGGCTGGTTCGTATTGCCCGACACCTTCCTGATAACCGACATGGACACATAGCCGTTATTGCCAACATGTGCCCAATCGTTGCTTGCAGCGGTTACGCTGAAGGTTGATCCATAAGGAATAACGCCGATCACATCGGTATTAGTGCCGTGCCCTGCTCTAATTCTCACATTGCCGCCGTTCGTGTTTGTAGTATACGTTCCCGCATTGGCGGTGGAGCAGCTACAGCTCGGATTCGAATTGCCGGAAACCTTTTTGATAACCGACATGGATACATAGCCGATTGTGCCATTGTAGTTAACATGCGCCCATGTGGCGCTTGCAAAGTCTACGGTAAAATATGTTCCGCGTGGGATTTGACCGATTATGGCGGTATTAGTGCTGTGCCCAGCTCGAATGTTCACATTGCCGCTATTCGTATTGGTCGTATATGTTCCCGCATTGGCGCTTGAACAGCCGCAGTCGTAGATTATCCTGGGCGTATACTCAGTTCCGATCTTTTCGTCGCATACATCCGCCGCATCATGATCGGCGCAGTGGAAGCAGTCGTTCGGCAGTTCAAAGCAAAAATGCCCCGTCTCCTCCGCGCCCGTTGTCAACGGAACGGCAAGAGCTGCGAGAACGAAAACGATGCTCAAGCAAAACGAAAGAACCCTTTTCTTTAGGTTGCTCATGTTTTCTCCTCCATTTATCAGTATACCACAAAGCTATTCGCTCTGCAACAGCATCAGTATAGCATATACCCCCCCCCCGTTTGTCAAGCAAAATAATACCCATTTTGCCGCCGAAATCAAGCCCAAATTTGCCCCGTCGCGCCGCAAATCTGCCGCATAACGCCTCGGTTTTGACAAAAGAAAAGGGCGCGAACGCTTGAAGCACGCTCGCGCCGAAGCTTATTAAACCGATAGAGCTTTTTTACTTAAACATTGCCGCTATCTCCTCGGAAATGGCGATGATATCGCTCGGCAGCCCGAAACCATGCTCCTTTGCATATTCGGCAAGGGATTTTCCGCTGTTCATCGGGCAAACATAGATGCAGCCGCATAGGGAATTGCCCTCCACCGGATCGTGAAAGGAATTCATGATATACATCGTATAGCTTTCGCCCACCTGCATTGGGCATTCAAGCTCATTAACGTAGTATTCATATTCAACGCCCTTTTGAGGAACAAGCTCAAAAACACCGCTTTCAGCCTCCTTGCGCGAATCGCGATCCTTGATTTTTATGCCTGTCTTTTCCGAGAGAAAAGCAAACCAATCCTCGGCTAAAGTAAAATCGATGTGGCTATCCTGAACAACGTGCTTTATATCGCCAACCTTCACTCCGAGCGCATTGTATTCTTCCTGCACGCCGGTTATCTTTATTTCATAAACGGCATATCTGTCTTCCCTTTCAGTTTCGCGGTTCCATTCAATGTAGTATTTTACGGACAGAACCTCCGCGGAAATAAGCGCAGGCGCATGCCCGAGTTTTTCGTCTAAAGCATACGGCTCGGTAAAGCTTGAATAGAACGAACGCTGCGCCCCTTCCCCCTGTACCTTGGGCAGAGCCATGATCTCTTGAGGGGAGAGCCTGTTTTCGATCGCAGGCTCGGTTTTCTTGCAGCCAGTAAGCGATAGCGCGGCGATAAGAGCGAAGATTAGGTATAAAATAGTTTTTTTCATAATCCCGATTCCTTTTTCTTTATTCCTTCGGCTTATTTATGATGGTATCATAAACGCCCTTCCGTGTCAATCAAAACGCTTGCGAAATTGCGCCGCCGCATCGCACCTCGGTTTTGGCAAAAGAAAAGGGCACTCGCCGAAGCAAGCGCCCCAAAGGATGGGTATTCAAAAAACCGAAGCTCCGCCTCAGACAAGCGAGCTGATTATGCCCATGGATAGGCGCATAATTATAAGCGCATCGGTTATGACAACGCTGCCGTCAAAGTCAACGTCCGCAGCCACGAGGCTCTTGCCGGTGAGCTCGTCAAGACCCATGGAGTGGCGCATGGCGAGCAGCGCATCGCTCATATTGACCGCTTCGCTCAAATCCACATCGCCAAGCAGCGCATACTCGGCGTACACGTCCATATCCTCTGTAACGCTGTCAAGCTCCGCAGCCCATCCGCAGAAAACGTAGGTGCCGT
This sequence comes from uncultured Eubacteriales bacterium, assembly GCA_902794055.1. GTDB lineage: Bacteria > Bacillota > Clostridia > Christensenellales > CAG-138 > PeH17. The sequence goes on from CADBGC010000039.1 coordinate 3,785, forward strand.
TGTCGTTATTTACAACCTGCGGTGCTTCGGGAGCGGTGGCGCTCTCGCCATAGGGAACGCTGACGCTTCCGATGAGCTGCCCGTCAAGGCCGTAGAAGCTGACGGTATGCGCTGCGGGCGTGTCGCCGCCTGCGATCTTGAGCGCGGGCAGGCTGTTGTTCTCCTCATCGGGAGCGGTGGCGAAATCGCCGTTTTCAAAGCTGCCGATCTGCATCGTCAGATTGCTTGCAAGAGTGGATGCTCCTGCGGTCTTGCAGTTGATAACCTTGGTGAGCGGGAACTTGGTGGTGGTGAAATAAAGGCTCTCCAGACCCTCGCCGACCGCAAGATAGTTGCAGTAAACGAGCGCGGCGCTCGCGGCGGTGCTGGCGGGAGTGGAGCGGATATAGACGTTTCCGCTCTCGATCACGAGCGAGAGATACGCATAGATGCTGTTTGAGCCAGCATTGATGGTGATATCGCTGTTCACAAAGCGCACCCTGCCGAAGGTAACGTTCATGCCCTTGGCGTAATTCCAGAGGTTGTTTGCGCTCTCGTTCTGAATATTCACGGTGGAGTTTTCAACGAGAAGCTCGTTTGTGTTTTCTTCATTAACACCGCCGATCGGGGTGAAGCCCTGCATGCTTATGCCGCAGCTGCCCTGATTTGTGTTCACGGTCGCATCCTTGATCTCGATCGCATGTGCGCCATAGATGCAGACAGGCAGGCTCGAGGCGTTGTTGTTCGTGCGCTCCATGCCGTAGCAGTTCAGAGTTACGCCGTTAATATAGAGGAATTCCTCGTTCACGTTCTCGCCGCCGCCCGGGAGGCTCAGGCACCTGCCCTTGTACTGCTGAGCATAAAGATTCAGCGTACCGTTGCCCTCGATGCGCAGGTAGCCGTCGCAGCTTCCGCTGAGAACGTCCCTGTTTTCGCCGATGACGGCGTTATCGATGAAGCAAGCTCCGTTTACGCGAACGGTGCTGTTTGCGGGAAGCAGGATGGGCGCGGAGTGCGCGGAGGCACTGCCGTAATTCGTGAGAGTCAAGAGGGGATCGCCGCCGTTGCCCGCAGGATCGAACGCCCAGCCCTCAGCCGAGTTTGAAACGGGCGAGGTCGCCGTCGTCAGGTCAAGAAGCTCGGTGCGCGCGCGCATTTCGGGGACGGTCTTCGCCATGGCCGGAACGGCCGCAAGCGCGAGGATCGCCGCAAGGATGATCGCCAATGCTTTCTTCATTTTGTTTTTCCTCCGTTACATTGTTTCGTCGGTTTGCCGACGGTATGATTATATCACCAATGCAAAAAAGCCGCAACTCCTCGCCGCTCGCCGCGGGGGCTCCTGAGAAAAATGCTGCGGCTGGCTCCGCATTTTTCTCTTTTTATCAGCGAAACACACTGCGGCTTGCTCCGCATTTTCCGCTTCATCCTCGCCGCCGCTCGCCGTGGATACAAACGGGTTCCCCCTTCAACAGCAAAACGGGCGGGAGCTTTCGGCGGTCATTTCCGCTTCGCTCCGCGCCCGTCTTGGCGGCAAGATCAGCTTAGCCAATCGAAATAGCGCAGGTGGTTTTCTCCTTTGTAGTTTTCAATATTCTCCACAAGGCGCTTCAAAAACCCTTCCGCAGCGGTCTCGGTCGGGTACCACACCATCGCCTGTCCGAAGCCGTGGGAGCGTGTTTCGCGCGCGGTCGGCACGGACCAGATGGCACGGTTGCGCTCGCCGAACGGCAGAAGCACGCAGTCATCCACCTTTGCCGAAACGTTGAAGTCGCGTTCTGCCTCCGAGCCGTCGTCAAACTCCATTGTCCATGGCTGCAGTTCGCGAAACACCGTGGCATGCTTGTACCAGCCGACGACCGTAAAAGCGCGCGTATCGTAGGTGGCGCACCAGACAACGAGAACGTCTTCCACAAAAGGCTCATTCCTGAGTGCAGCGCAGCCCGCGATCCGCTCGATATGGAGCGTGTTTCGAATGCTGCGGTTTGATTTCGGCTCCACAAAGCCTAAGCAGACTTCCTCCTCCATGCCGTCAAGCGAGATCGGCAGAAAATTGAACTCCTCAGTCGCTTCGCCTGTCTCGGCAACGTAGCTGCCTCCGTTCATCGGCTGATCCTCGGGGCAAATTCCCTTATAGTACTTCATGCTCGCAATTCTCAAAAACAGTATTCTCATGGTTTCTCTGTTCCTTTCTGTTTGATGATATCATTATACCGTATGTACCGTTGAGATCGAAGGACAGCCTGTCCCATCACATCCCGAGCTCGCGATCGAACTTCGGGAAGGTGTGATCGAGGAACCTTTCATGCTCCGTCCAGTTGGGATACCTATGCTCCTGCGCGCGGAACGCCCTATCGTGATCCCGATAATCCCTGTGCAGCAGCTCGTGGTAGATAACGTACTTCACCGTTTCCGCGGGAACGTCCTTTGAATTCAGGATGCAGTTGATATGTATCCGGTTTCGTTCACCGTAAAAGTATTCGCCGTAGTAGCCCGAGTACGCCTTATTCGTCCACATAATGAGCGGCAGCTCGCCGTACGCGCCGTCGAACATCTCGTTCACCACCTGCGCGGTAAGCTCGTTTATGTCGTACACCGGCGTGCGGTCGAGGGCGACGGACTCTTCCTCCAGCTCCTCTATCTTCGCGCCGGGAGTCCTCACACCGCTCGGGAACAGCAGCCGTTCGCGCACCGCAAGCGAGTATTCCTCGAACCCGCCGTAGATGCTGTCTATCACTTCGGCGCTTGAATCGTAATTCGCCCTAAGCCTTGCATCGATATCGGCAATGCTCACGTTCTCCGATCTGAGCTTTTCGGCGGCGGTCAAAGCGTCGACGCGGTTCCTCTCCTTAAAATGGCAGAGATGCGGATATTCGCCCGTGATCCTGTAGGTATCGAGGATCATTTGCAGCTCGTGCGCCGAGGGAAGCCGCCCGAACCCGCCGAACCAATCGTTCAGCGCATCGTATCCGGTGCAGCTTTCATTATCAAGCGTGGAGGCTCGATGCGAAAGCATCGCCTTATAGCCCGAAAGCTGGGAGGAGAAAACGAGGACCTTTCGCTCGGCGCCGTCCTCATCGAACACGTCGAACCAGCCTATCGGCACCGTGCAGATCGGGGCGGGCCTGTTCGGATCGGCATACTCCGTCCGCATCGCATCCATATATGCGCGGATCAGCTCCCAAGGCACGGCTCCATCGCCTTCATCAGCCTGCCCCGCCTGCTCCTCCTGCATTTCCTGCCCGGTCTGCTCGCCTTCGTCCGTGTCAAGCTCGCTCTCGATGAGGAATTGCGGGTTGAGCCAGCTTACGTATCTATCCCAGATATCGTTGAAAGAAACTATGTTCACGCTCTCCGTGCCGCCCGCGTATTTGCCGCGCATGCCCCTGCCGATCATCTGAAGAAGCAGAACGTCGCTCTGAGTCGGTCTTGTGAGAAAAACGGTTTGGATATCGGGAATATCGCTGCCCTCCGTGAGCACCTGTATGTTCACAAGCACGTCCAGCTCCCCTTTTCTGAAGCGTTCGATCTTCGCCGCGTTTCCCTCATGCGCGCAGTAGATGTAGTCGCAGCGCACGCCGCGCGAGGCAAGCTCCTCGCAAAGGCTTATGCAGTGCTCCGCGTTGAGAGCGAATATCAGCGTTTTGCCGTAGCGCTCGCGAGCCTTCATGTAGGTATCCGCGATGAGCTTATTGCGTTCCTTTATCCCCGCAAGCCGAGTCAGCGTTTCCGGGGAAAGCTCGCCCCATTTTTCGATGTACTTGCGCTCCGGCGGCGTGAGCTCGGTGGTGAAGTCGACATTCGTATCCACAAACTCGAACTTCGGGTCCGCAAGAAAGCCCTTTGCGATAAGCTCGCTCATAGCGACGCTGTAAACGACGTTTCCGGAAAACATGCCCATGAGCCTTGCCGTGCCCTCGTCGCTCATTCGCACGGGCGTTGCCGTCAGCCCGAGCAGCTTCACGTTCGAAGCGTGCTTCTTCACCTCGTTTATTATCAGGCGGTAGGACGGCGCGACCGCGTGATGCGCTTCATCGACCACGATCAGCACCCTGTCCTTGAGAACGGATTGCAGATACGGCAGGTTCCGAACGAGACTCTGCACGCCGCAGATCATAACGTCGTCGTCCGGCTCGGTCGCCTTGATGGAGGCATGGCTTCCCGAAACGCACACCATCTTGAACTTTTCCCTGCCCGGATCGGCGGTTTTCAGCAGCGCGCCCGCATGACCGTAAACGGCCGAGGCGGTCTGCTCTATGAGCATTGCGCGATGGGTGAGCCAAAGCACCTGCCAGCCGCTTGCCACGGCGGACTTGACGAGGAAGCGCACCGCAACGCGGGTCTTGCCGCTTCCCGTGGGCATCACGAGTATCCCGCCGTCGCGGTCATCCTCGAAATAGCATTTTTCAAGCGCTTCCACCGCCTTCTCCTGGTAGCCATGAAGCGGGATATCGCCCGGGACGCACCTTGCGATATTGATCGACTTCGGCGCGGTGAACACGGAAAACTCCGCATCGTCGTCGATCCTTCTGTCGCCCACGCGGTAAAGCTCGCCGAGGATGAGCGTTGACACGGTATCGGTCAGATTGAACCTGCGTATCTGCGCGAGCATGCTGTCCATGGAGCCGACCTTGGCATCGCTGTAATTGTGCTTTTCAAGCGCGCGCATGACGGTCACAAGACGGGGACTGCCCGCGAGGAAGTTTTCGATCACCTCGCTGTGGTATCTTTTCAGGAAACGCTTGTCCGGCACCTTGCAGATCGAGTCCATATAGGGGATGAGCGGGTCCTTAATATTGAATTCCGCTTTGGGGCGCATGGACTTGGGGGTCTTTTCGCTGTAAACGATGCTCTTAAGAAAGCCCATGTCGAAGGGGTACCACGAAAAATTTCTCTTCATAATTTGAAGCCTCCTTTAATTTGGTTGAGTATATCATAGCAAAGAAACTGGTCAAGCGTGCGGATGAATTGTCCGCTGCTGCCCGTTTCAAGGTGCTGCGCCTTTATTCGTCAACATCGTTTTTGCCGTCATCCGAGAGGATCCCTTTGAGACCCTGCGCTCTCATATCGGCATCGTATTCCATAATATCATCGTGTTTACTAAGCACGCACATAAGGATATAGTCGCTCATGTTTTTTTCGGTGAGCTGATGCCCCATCAAAAGAAACAGCTCCTCGGCTTCCTCGACCGTCAGCCCCGCGCCAACGCAGAACTTCGCCAAAAAGGGATAAGTCACGTTTCGTCCGTTTCTGAATCGAAGCACCTTTTGGAACGTGTCCGGTTTCAGATCGCACTCGATTTGCAGCGTTGAATAGTTGCAATCGAACTTTTCGGCAAAATACCCGGCAAGCCTTACGCGCAGGCGCTCTATCTGCTTCCCCGGGCTTTCCGGCATTCCGGCGAGCTCGGCCGGCGTGAGCATATACGACGGTTTTTCGCTCTGCGCCCAAAGATCCACGGGCTCGATGCTCTCAAAAACCATCTCGCCGATCCTGCTCAGATCGTAATCGTTTTTCATATCGGTGTGTCCCCCTTCGGTTTGTTTCGTCCTTTGGTTTGTTCCGGCCTTCGGTTTGTTCCGGCCTTCGGTTTTGCTCCGCCGCATTCTGCGCGGCGTTTCCTTCAATAATAGAACCCGCTCTCCTTCAAGCGCCGCGCAAGCTCCGCTATCTCCGCTCCGCTTGCCTCCGCATCGAGCGCAAAGCAGAAGAAAAGCTCCGTTTCCATGCTGTTTTCGGCATTTTTGACCACGGCGGCAAAGTCGCTTTGATCGCCTAGATCGATCTCCCATTCCTCAACGCCCGAAACGGTATAGCGATACGGCGCAAGCTTGCTTGAATCAAATTCCGCAAGGTGCTTCTTTTCAAGCTTTGCGGTTACACCTGTTTCAAAAAAGCCGACCTCGATATCGCAGAGCCCGCGCAGCTCTATCTCGGGTATGGGATAAAAATCCATTTCGTATTCGCCGCGCACGTTTTTGCGGTGATGCCCGCCAAAAAAGCCCTGACGGATCTCATAGCCGAGCTTTTCCTTATTTATAATGCCGTGCAGCATATCGGCTCTTTTCAGCAGCGGCTCATACAGCGCGTTCAGAAGCTTTCGCCGCTCGGCGTTCCTCTTTTCGAGCCAGTCGCCGCGAAAGATGATCATTTCCTTTACCAAAATGTCCTTGCCGTCAAACTCGAAGGTATGCTCGATATAGGGCTTCATTCCGGCCTTCTCCTGGATGCGCTTCGAGCCTTCGTTGAACTCGAAATAGCCGCTGTTCACAAAATCGAGGCCGCATTCCTCGAAAAGATAGTCTATCGCCGCGGGGTAAAGCTCGCTCATAAGCCCGCGCCGCTGATAGTTTTCGTTTATGCCCAATGAGAGCGAAACGCCGCGAAGAGCGGTAAGCGCCGCATCCTCAAATATGAACGGATACACGCCGAGCGTGAAGAAGCCGATGACCTTTTTATTTTCCTTATAGACTATCGCAAAACGGTTCGGCTGAGCGAGCTGCTGCGCTTCAAACCACGGGCGCACCTCATCCTCGCTTTCGGCGGGGTCCTGCCCGCATAGCCTGCAAAGCTCCTTTTGGCTCATGTATTCGTAATAATCCGCAAAATCCCGCTCGCGAAAGCGCCGCAAAAACAGCCGCTCGGTCTCGATGGGCTTGTTCTGCATCTGCAGCGATATTTCGGCAAGAAACGCCTTTATTTCTTCACCGTTCATGGCTTACCTCAAAGCATATTCTTTTCAAGCGCCGCCGTGACCGCCTTTGAAAGCCGCGCCATCAGCTCGCGGTGCTCGGTGATGAGATCGTACACCGCATCCTCGGACAGCACGCCGCGCTTGAGCTCCTTTGGGAGCCTGCCCGCCTCGTCCGCCTCGTAGTCCTGCATCCAAAGCGAGCTTCCGTAATAATCAAAAAGGCTTTTTATAGCCTTTTGCGCGCCTTCGTATTCATCCATCGCCTCGGAAAGCCTCTTCACTGCGATCGCGGAAGCATCCAAAGCCTGCTCCATTTTTTCTATGCGTTCGGTTCGTTTCATGCTTGCAATCCTTTCAAATCTGCGAAAATCCCTTGGGATTTCATCCGCAACTATTCAGTATTAACTATTCACTAAACTCAGCCCGCTATCAGATGCTCAATAAGTATCTTGAGCCCTATCCCGATAAGCACGAAGCCGCCCGCGAGCACCGCGCCGCGTTTGAAGCGTTCGCCGAGCTTTTTGCCCGCGAGCACGCCGAAGAGCGAGAGCGCGAAGGTAATCACGCCGATCGTGACAACCGAGAAGATGAGCCTTTGAGTTGAAAAATCGAACGAGCAGAAAACTATGCCCGTTGCAAGCGCATCAATACTGGTGGCAACAGCCAAAACGAGGACGTTTGAAAGGCGGAACGGGTCCTCCCCCGCTTCCTCCTCCTCGTTCTTTATCGCCTCGAATATCATCTTGCCGCCGATGAACGCAAGCAGGACGAACGCGATCCAATGGTCTATTGACTTAACAAAGGTCTCCACGCCGTCGCCGAAAAGCTTACATAGAACGGGGATTATGTAGAAGCCGATGGTCGGCATCAGCGCCTGGAATATGCCGAAGGCCGCCGCCATGATGAGCGCGTCCTTCATGCGTATTCTTTTTGCGGCGATGCCGCTTGCGACCGATACCGCCATCGCATCCATCGAAAGCGCTATCGCGGTCAAGATGAGTTCAAATACAGTCATATTCTTTCAAGCTTTGGTCTTATTCTGAGTGAAAGAGAAGAGAATAGTTTGCATCGGATTCAGATCCCTTACGGGATCTGTGCAGGTTTCCACCTCATCCGCCGCTCGCCGCGGGGGCTTTGGGGGTGCGCGTTTTCCCATTAAATCATTAGAAATTCCGCAGGAATTTCATCCTCAACTATTCACTATTCATCATTCACTGTTCACTTAATTATTCTTCCTCGATCTGTTCGTCCATCAGGCTTGCGAACTCCTCGAAGAGCTCGCCGAGCAGGACGGGATTCTCCACGGGCGTATAAGCGCCGCCCTCGCTGTCGTGATCGACGCGAACGAAGATAACCTCGGGCTCCTCGTCGTCTATCTGCGCTTCGGGCACGAGCGCCGCGTACTTCACGCGCTCGTACGGGAAGGTCAGAACATGCCAAAAGTTCTCCTCCGCGCCGTCGTCGGTTATGAGCGTTACTATTTGGATCTCCTCCTCGGGGATCTCGGTTTCAAATCTTTCCTTATCGTTCATTTTATCCTCTTTCCCCGCCCCAAATGGCGGTTATTGCAGTAATTCACCGTTTATTATTCACTAAACAATATCCGAAGAAATTCCCTCGGGAATTTCCTCATCAACCATTCACTATTCACTCTTCACCATTCACTATAATTTAATGGGGTGAAGGGTCATATAGCCCTCGAGTATCACCTGCGCGGCAAGCCTATCCACGACCTTGCGGCGCTTCTTCCAATTGAGCTCCGCTTCAAACAGCGCGCGCTCGGCGGCAACGGTTGAGAGCCGCTCATCATAGAAATCATGCTCGCCCTCCCAGCCTGTAAGCACCAATTCGGCAAACGCCTTCACCTTCTCCGAGGCGAAGCCGTAGCTGCCGTCCATATTTCGGGGCATTCCGAAAACGATTCGGCAGGGTGCGTAGCGCTTGGCGTACTCCCTGATGTATTCGGAGTCCCTCTCATCATCGCCCGTACGATGGTAGGTTTCAAGCCCCTGCGCGGTTATCCCGAGAGCATCGCTCACGGCGAGCCCAACGCGCTTGTCGCCCACGTCCACGGCAAAATAACGGTATGCCATGCTTTTTTATATCTCCTTAATGCTTATTCATGATAACGTTTCCCTATTATAGCGCGTATTTGCCTCTCGGTCAACGCTTTTCGGCGCTGCAAAGGCGATTCCCGTAAAGTATCGCCCCAAAATGCCCTTTCGTTGATGCGGGCGGTAAAAATGCCGCCCTTTTTCGGACGGCATCAATAAGTCGGATCGTGTTTTATCCCCTCTCCCATTTTTCGGAGAGAGCACGAAAAATCGCTTCCTCCGGCATCTGCTCGCCATCGAAAAGATGCAGGCTCAGCTTTGCAACGCGGCTGCCCTTGATGAAAAGGAATTCGTTTTCACCAAGCCGCCTGCACTCATCGAAGAGCGCAGTCTCAACGAGCGGATAATGCTCCTCCCCAAAGCCCGAATGCTCGGTGTTTAAGAGCGCGAGAAAGAGCTTTTTTGCAAGGCGCGGACTTCTTAATTCGTATACATCCTGAAAAAGCCAGCCCCTGTCGGTGTATTCGTTGGTATCGAAGCAGTGCGCGAAAAGCAGTCCGCTCTCCTTAATACTGCTTGTGTCTCCGAGCAGCGAGCGTTTCCGCTCCGCTTCAATGCCAAGCTCACTCATAACAAGATAGGGCTTCGCATTCGCGCTTTCGGGAAGGTCGCGCCAATTCGGAAGCATATTGAAGATGGAAAAAACGGACAGAAGCTCCGCGAGCAATAGCATGGCTAACAGCGCGCAGGGCATCGGCAGAGCCGAGTTTGCGCTGCGCTCCCCCCGCCTGTTTGCGGCGTAAAGCCTTGCAAGCCCGATAAGCACCCATGCCGCAAGCAGCAGCCCGACAGCCGGCATAAGAAGCAGCCCGCGATCGGTGATAAGCTTTATCAGCATCACATCGGCAAGCTTTCCGTGAAGCTCGAATATCATTGGGCTGAATAAAAGCAGCGTCATGACGAGCAGCAGAGCGGCAGGAACACTCACTCCCACAAGGCGTTTTTTGGAGATCGCGGCACGGCGCTCCGAGGCGATCTCCGGCGGCTTCGTTCCCTCGACTGCGCAGTAAACGGCGAAAGCATCGCTGCTGTCGACCGCCGTCCATAGCGCGTTCTCATAGTCCGCATCGAAGCTGGTTTCTTCGCCCGACGAACGTCGGCTCTTCTCCGCCTTGAGCTCTGCGCGGTAAACGAACCTTTCGCCCGTCTCCGATTTTTTGAAGTGAAGCAGGTAAGTCCCAACTTCCGTCAGATCATAGCCGCGCTCCTGCATTTTTTCGCATATCCTCTCCACCCTGTCCGGGCGCGAGAGCGCGGGAGTGAGGCGAACGGCGTATTCTTTACCCATATTTTCTCTCCAAAATTACAGATTCTTCCTAAGTAAACGTCTTTTTCCTTCCGGAGAAGCGTTCCTCAGCCGATATAGGAATACACCTTGCGAAGCGAGCGGTCGGAGGTGTTGTGCGTGTCCGCGCTCATCTCCGAAAGCCCGAAGTGCATCGCATCGCAGGCGTGGCGGTAGTAATAGCCCCAGCTGAAGCCCGCGCGGTAGAACGCCAGCTCATAAAGAAGATAGTTCACGACCGTTGTCGGAACGTTTTTATGCCTGTTTGAATAGCTCCCCGTGTAGGTGAAATCGTAGTAGCTGACGCCGTTTTCGGTCTTGATGCCGTTGTAAACGAGCTTATCGCGCACCTCGGAGAGGATAAGAGCACGGTTCACGAGCGCGTTGCCGTTCGGAGTCATCGAGGCGTTAAGGTCTATCGCGGTGCCGAAGGCGTGGTGGGAAACGAAGTCCCGCGCACTCACAAAGCGGGTGTTCAGTATGCCGTCGAAGGTGGAAACGAGCTCCCAAAGCCTGATAACGCCGCTGTCATGCGCGCCGCGAACGCGAACGAAGCTCGTTTTCATATAGTTTATCGCCGAATTATAGTGCGGCGCGGCCTTTTTATGAACGTACCATGTCTGCCCCGAGGGCGAGGTTACGGAGGTCATGCGGGGGTAGAGCCAGCTTGATTCCACCTCTATCTGCCTGCCGTCCGTCCAGCGATAGCGGAACATGAACTGGTCGCGGCTGC
>CADBGC010000040.1 GCA_902794055.1 uncultured Eubacteriales bacterium
CATGCCTTCTGATGGTGCGCGGGCGTTACAGCTTCGACAGCTACGCGCGCGATTACTGCATTTTTGCGGACGATATAAACAGGCTTCCCATGGAGGTGCGCGCCGATACCGCCGAGGTCAAGCGCGTTGAGCTTCATCTGCACACCCAGATGAGCGCGATGGATGCTACCACCGGCGTTAAGGAGGTTATCGAGCGCGCCGCGAAATGGGGGCATAAGGCTGTTGCGATCACCGATCACGGCGTTGTGCATTCCTTCCCCGAGGCGAAGAAAGCGGCGAAGAAGAACGGAATAAAGGTAATATTCGGCTGCGAGGGCTATCTTGTGCCGGATTGCGAGCTTGTGCCGATTACCGAGGGAGAAACCTATTGCGCACTCGGCTTCGTTCGCTCGGGCGACGGCACACACTCAAGGTTTTTCGAGCTTGCGGCTGTAAGATTCGATGCAAACGGCGATAGGGAGTTTTTCCGCACCGCCGTAAACCCGGGCGTGGATCAGAGCGAGAGCATCCGAGCCTTAACGGGCTTTTCGGATGAGCAGGTAGAAAAAGCGCCCGCGCTTCAGGCGGCGGCGAAGATGCTTTCCGAGTTCATCGAAAAGGATGGCGGCTGCGGGAAGATATTCATTCACGAGCCCGCAGAGCTTGCGCTTATTCACGATCTTTTCGGCGAAGGCTGCCCGCTTCCATCGCTATGCGTTTCAAGCGGTATGCTGATGCAGTACCTGAGGCGCGATCTCAAGGCGGAGGAGCGGCTCCCCGAGGCGGGAAGCGGCGAGAGCATAGCAAAATGGACGGCAAACACCGTGCGCGAGCTGCTTGCGCGGCAAAGCGAGCTTGGGGTGAACACCCTGCCCGTGATAAGCTGCAGCGAAACGGATGCGGTGAAGAAAAAAAGCAACCATATCGTCATCCTTGCCGCCACGCAGGACGGCTTGAAGAACCTTTATAAGCTCGTTTCATACTCGAATCTCGAGCATTTTTACCGCACTCCGCGCATACCGAGAAGCCTTCTCAATATCCACCGCGAGGGGCTCATCCTCGGCAGCGCCTGCGAAGCGGGCGAGCTGTTCCGTGCGATGGTGGACGGCGCAAGCGAAGAGGAGCTTCAAAGGATCGCCGAATTCTACGACTATCTCGAGGTGCAGCCGATCGGCAACAACGCCTTCCTCGTTCGCGAAGGCTATGCCGATGACGACGAGGCGCTGCGCGAATACAACCGCCGCATAGTTAAGCTTGGCGAAAGGATGGGCAAGCTCGTTGTGGCAACGGGCGATGTGCATTTCATGGAGCCGGAGGATTCGGTTTTCCGTGCGATACTGATGAGCGCCGCAAACTTCAAGGATGCGATGCTCCAGCCCCCGCTCTATTTCAGAACCACCGAGGATATGCTCGAGGAATTCGCTTATCTTGGCAAGAAAAAGGCGCATGAGATCGTGGTGGAAAACACGGGAAAGATCGCGGATATGTGCGGTGAGCTCCGCCCGTTCCTAGATGATAAGCAGACCTATTCGCCCGAGCTTCCGAACGCGAAGGAGGATCTTGAGCGCATAGCGGATGAAACCGCGCACAGGCTATACGGCGAAGAGCTTCCCGAGGTGGTTCAAAAGCGGCTCGACAAAGAGAAGAATTCAATAATCAACAACGGCTATTCCTCGCTCTACATGGTGGCTCAGCAGCTCGTTTCAAAATCCCTTTCGGACGGGTACTTGGTCGGCTCGCGCGGCTCGGTAGGCTCGAGCTTCGTTGCGTACCTTCTCGGTATAACCGAGGTGAACGCGCTTCCGCCGCATTATCGCTGCGAAAGCTGCCGATACAGCGATTTTCCGGACGTGGGCGACAGCTCGCGCTGCGGAATAGACCTTCCGCCTAAGGACTGCCCCGTTTGCGGCAAGCCCCTTCGCCGCGACGGCTACGAGATCCCGTTTGAAACCTTCCTCGGCTTCAAGGGCGACAAGACCCCCGATATCGACCTCAACTTCTCGGGCGAATATCAGCCCGTGGCACATAAATTCACCGAAACCATGTTCGGAGAGGGGCACGCCTTCCGCGCGGGAACGATATCCGGTCTTCAGGAAAAGACCGCCTACGGCTACGTTCTGCACTACTGCGAGGAAAACGGGCTGAACCTTTCCGAGGCCGAAAAAACGCGCCTTGCTTCGGGCTGCGTTGGAACGCGCAAAACCACGGGTCAGCACCCGGGCGGCATAGTAATTGTTCCCAAGGAGCTTGAGATATTCGATTTCTGCCCCGTGCAGCGCCCCGCCGAAAAGGTGGATGCGGAGAGCATCACCACGCATTTCGATTTCCACGCGCTCGACGATAAGCTCGTTAAGCTCGATATCCTCGGCCATGACGACCCGACCGCGCTTCGTATGCTCTTCGACATAACGGGCATCGATCCCAAGACCGTGCCTCTCGACGATCCCGAGACGATGGCGATATTCAAAACGGACGAGCCGCTCGGCGTTTCGCTGAAGGCGCTGGACTGCGATATCGGCAGCCTCGGCATATCGGAATTCGGAACGGGCTTCGTTCGCGGAATGCTCAAGCAAACGCGCCCCACCACGATGGAGGAGCTTGTGCGCATCGCGGGGCTTTCGCACGGCACGGACGTTTGGCTCGGCAACGCGCAGGAGCTTGTTGAAAACGGCACGGCGAATCTGATGCAGGTAATATGCACGCGCGACGACATTATGAACTACCTCATTGCGCACGGCGGCGATCCCTCCCTTTCATTCAAAACGATGGAGAGCGTTCGCAAGGGCAGGGGACTTACCGAGGATATGGAGGCGGCGATGCATCAAAACAACATCCCGCAGTGGTACATCGACTCCTGCAAGAAGATCAAGTATATGTTTCCCCGCGCCCATGCTGCGGCGTACGTTATGATGAGCTTCCGCGTGGCGTACTTCAAGGTGCATCATCCGCTTGCGTACTATGCGGTTTACTTCACCGTGCGCGCCGATACCTTCGATATCGAAAAGAGCCTCGGCGGAGCGGAGAAGGTACTTAAAAACCTGAACGAGCTCAAAGCGCTGGACAGCCTGGACGTTAAGCAGAAGGAGCAGGTCATAATCCTTGAGCTCGTGTACGAGATGAACCTTCGCGGCATAGAGCTTCTGCCGATCGACCTTTATAAATCGAAGGCAACGAAGTTTACCATCGAGGACGGCAAGCTTCGTCCGCCGTTCAATTCGATAGCGGGTCTCGGCGACACGGCGGCGCGCCAGCTCGAGGAGGGCGGAAAGGCGGGCAAATACCTCTCGCGCGAGGAGCTTGTGAAGCGAACGAGGATAAACAACACCCTGCTTGAAAAGCTCGATGCGCTCGGCTGCCTCGGCGATCTTCCCAAGAGCGATCAGGTTTCGCTGCTGGATTGATAAAAAAACAGCACGAACCGCTGTCAAATGCTTGACAATGCGCGAAAATTACTATAATATTAGAGAGTTGACAGCGAATAAGGGTCGGAAAGCCGCTTTTCATAAGCAAGGCTTCGTTCCGATCCCGCAATACTATGGAAAGGTAATAGATTTATGCATCCCAATTTTATCCTCCCCATGTCGGAAAGCACCGGTAACGCCATCGGCGGTTTCTTCAGCCAGTGGGGCTTCATGCTCATCATGCTTGCCGCGCTCGTTGCAATGCTGATCTTCTCCACCACGAGCAACAAGAAGCGCCAGAAGCAGTATAAGGACATGATCGATGCGATCAAGCCCGGCACCCGCGTGCGCACCATCGGCGGCATCTATGGCACCGTGACCAGCGTTAAGGACGACGTTATCTTCGTTTCCGTCGGCCCCGACAAGGCTCGCCTTGTTTTCGCGCGCCAGGCCATCGCCAGCATCGAGGACGGCCCCATCGAGGCCACCATCGACGGCGATATCGTGGATAATTCCAAGAAATTATGATCGGGTAAAAAATAAGTTCGGATTTTGCTAAGAGTTCGTCGAATGTGTTCGGCGAACTTTTCAGCAAGGTCGTTCCCGCAAGAAGCACTTCGGGTAGATTGGCTTATAACGACGATGGAAATGGCGGCGGAAATTTCAAAATAACCTACACTTTGAAGGCGGGGCAAACAGTTTACCTAAGAGTTAGGGGAGCCGAATGGACTAACTCGGCATCTATTCCATTCGAGTTTCAAAAGGCGCTTGATGATGTAATTGTGTTATGATGGACAAAGAAATGATTAGAAAAACGCTGGACGTAAAAGCGCAAAAGACCGCGTTTACGATTAGGCTGTGTGCATCTATTGCGTTGATAGCGGTTAACACGGTATCGGCTGTCACACTGTTTCATGATTACCCTAATGAGCTGATAAAAGCTTTAGTGCCTTTCAACTTGATAGCTACGATATCGGGCGTTGGGTTATGTGCTTTCTCAGCAATAAGATACCGCCGGATACTGAAAAAAGCGCCGAAGTTCATACCCGTTGATTGCTATTGCAAGGAGTCGCGTGTGAAAGGATTCATGTCCTATTTCATCGTTGAGATAAAGCATGAGAATAAGAGCATCACGGGTGAAACAGCGACTATCTTCGGTGAATACTCAGTAAATGCCAATGTAAGCGAGTATATACATAAATGGGTAAAAGCTGCCTACGATCCCGAAACGGGAGATGTGCTTATTTTCCCGATAAATGAATGAAAGTATTGAAAAAGAGCGAGGCAATTGCTTCGCTCTTTTTGACTGCGTCAATGCGCTTGTAAACGCGGCTCAGCCCACGACGCCGGTTGTTCCACCATCGGCATCCGTCCATTCAAAGCCGCCGTTGCTGTCGATATTGAATTGTTTTGCGATAAGTGCGCTCTTTTCGGCATCTCCCGATTTAACGGCGAACACCACGGTTTCAAACTTTTTGTATGAATCGGCGCTTATTCTAACGCGATATGTGCCGCCATCGTACTTAGCGGGCGCGGAAACGGATGAAAAAACAGCCGAATTGAAATAAACGGTGCAGCTCACGCCCTCTTCGCCGGTATAGGTATAGTTGGAAACAAAGCGTATCTCAACTTCGGGATATTTCCCGTTTGCGCTCGATACCAAATTCATGGAAACGCCGCTGACGGTGAGTTCATTGGGCAGCTTGGTTTCTTGGGAGGGCACGTTTGGAAGCAGATACCTTCCCGCAAGGAAGCAGAGCGCACCTATAACAAGTGCGGCGGCCGCCGTGACTATGCGGCGGATAAGGCCGCTTTTTTTATCCGGAGCGGGGGCGGCCTGCACCTCTGTCTGCGCGATGGGTAGGGATGTGGGCTTTCGAAGCTCGCGCCCGGTCAGCTCGTCAAGGCTGATATCGAGTATCTCCGCAAGCTTGATAAGCTTTTCGGCTTCGGGCATACATTCGCCGTTCTCCCATTTGCTGATGGATTGGCGGCTTACATCGAGCTTCTCCGCAAGCTCGTCCTGAGTTATGCCGAGAAGCTTTCGGCGCTTTGTGAGGATCTCACTAAATTGCATGGTTACACACCTCTTGAATTTATTACCGAAGCACGCTTCGGCAATATCAAGGATACCGTTTTTTCGGGTTGCATTCAATCAACTGCACTTGGAAAGTGCGCCCGTTCAGGTTGCGAAAAACGAATTTAAAGAAAAAATATCGTGCGGTTTGTAATCGTTAATGAGGGTGAAGGAAGCTCACGCCCTGTTCGCGTTAAGATACTCTTCCCTCGTTATAACGTTCACGATCGCCCGCTCAAGGGTGCCCATGCGCGTTTCATGCATGGTTTCGCCGACCTTACGGAAGCCGATCTTTTCCTGCACTCGGGCGGACTGCGCATTGTGCGGGAAATGACCGCAGAAGACCGCATCCGCATCAAGCTCGGTAAAGAGCCATTCGAGCGCGGCATCCACCGCCTCGGGCATCAGCCCCATGCCCCAATAGGGCTTGGCGAGAACGAAGCCCAGCTCGCGGCAGCGCAGCTCGGCATACTCTGGAAATTCGGCTTCCTTATACTTTTCAATGCCGAGCGAGCCTATGACCTTGCCGTTTTCGGCGTATTCGATCGCGAAGGTCTTTTTGCCCGCGATGAACATATCGAGTATTTCCTTTGATTTTTCGATGCTCTCATGCGGTGTCCAGCCCGCCATCTGACCAACGCCGTCCACGCTTGCGTACTTGAAAAAGTCCTCAAGGTCGCTCTCGCGCCACGGGCGCAGGATAAGGCGCTCGGTTCTCAGCTCAACGCCGGTTATGTCTATCGGAATGATCATTTTTTGCTCCTCCCAAAGTAAAAATTTCGCCTATTATAGCACATAGGCGAAACAAAGTCAACACATGATATATGTTTTTTCTATCGCTCCTTAGGCGTGGAGCCGATCTCCACCCAAGCGGGGCGAAAGCCGCAGTTCAGCGCGATATTCCACGAACGGTAGTTTGAAACGCTCGTGCCGTAGAAGGGGATCAAGAATCTGTCCTCTAACTCGTTTTTAAGCATATTAACAAGCAGACTGCCGAGCCCCTTCGAGCGGTAACTTTCGGCAACGTCCACGCCTATCTGCATCCAGTTCTTCGCATCCTCGGAGCAGCCCGCCGCGCCGATAAGCTCATCGCCGATATACGCGCAAAGCAGGATCCTGTCCGGGCGCTCGGGTGCGAATTCCTTTAAGATCGCGTTTTTCAAAAGCGGATGGCCGTAGAACGGCAGGATATCGGAATCGGAAAACCACTTGAGGTCGATCAGACCGCCGATTTCCGCATGATTTTTAAGAACTGCGTTTGCGTATTCTTTAAAATCGGGCTCCGGATCGCGGCTGCCGCTCCTGAGCTTTGCGATCATATCCTCCGTGGCGAGTGAAATGATCTCCTTGCCATAAATTTTGATTATGAGACTGTCCTGCAATTGCTCCGAATCCACCCGCTCGCGCGGAAGAAACATGTGATAGCTGTCCGTCAGGGTATGTCCGAATCTGTTCAGCTCCGCTTCGAGCGGATGCAGATTGCTCATCTCAAACAGCCAATAGCCCGCTTTTTCGCGCATAAACTCCGAAAGAAACGGATGCAGGCGCTCGTCCGCAGTTATAACGGCATTTCCGCCGAGAGTACACATGTGAAAGAAGTATTTCTTTTTGTAGTACATTCGTCTGCCGCGCTTGAGCGCCGAAACGGTCAGCACGTTCTCCTTTTCCGGGCGCAGAAAATCCTCCGGCGAGCAGTTGTACTCGCGGGCGAGCAGTTTTGTAAGCTCTTTAGAATACTGCATAAGATAATTCCTCTTTTCGGCATTTTTACCGGTTTAACGGTCCGTATAAAGCGCGCGGATCTCCTTGATACATTCATCAAGTATCGCTTCCGCATCCGTGCCCACGATATCCAGCCCCTTCGCCATGAAAAGGCGCGTTTTCTCAATGCCGTAAAAGCCGTTTGCAAGCGCCTTGATATAGCCGTAGCCGAATTCCTCGGGGGTGAAACTGCCGCCCGCAGTTGCGACATAGAAAAGCTCCTTCGCGCGACAGAGCCCCTGCGGAAAGCCCTCGGGAGTGTAGCGGAAGGTCACGCCGAGCGCGTTCACCTGCTCGAAATACTGCTTGAGCGCGGCGGGAAACGAAAGATCCCAGTACGGAGCGGCGATCACTATGCGCGTGGCTTCGGCAAACTGCCTTGCAAGATCGAACATGGGCGCGGAGAATTCCTCCGCCGCGATAAGCCTGTCGCGCTCGTGAAGGAACGCTTCATCAGCCTTGGGAAAGTCGATATCCTCAAGGCGCAATTCCTCAAAGGGTTCGTTCAGCTTTTCAAGCAGAGCATCCGCAAGAAGCTTCGTTCTCGATTCGCCGCGAACGCAGGCATTTATAAAAAGAAGCATGGCACACCTCGCTTTTTGATACTTCGCTTTGATTATAAACCAAATGAGGCATTTTTTCAACGGGAAACCGCTTTTTTGCGCCCGCCCGCCGCACTTCCGCTCGCTTCGCGATACTTCCGCGCGGCGGTCATACGCAAACGCCCCCCGTTTGGAGGGCGGTAAAGCCGTATTCGATCTTCTTACAGGCAAGCCTTGTAGATCTCCACCACATCCTCGGTGGTGAGCGCAACGAAGGCATGCGCGAGGAAGCCGCCGCGATTGGCGTGCGCCGCCATCGCCTCGAAATGCTCGGTGCCGATATTGAGCTCGGAGAGTGTCATCGGGATGCCGCTTGCGCGGAAGAAATCCTCAAGCTTCTGAATGCCCGCAAGCGCAAGCTCGGTCTCGTTCTCGCCGTCCAGCCCCCAAACGTTCTTCGCAAAGCGCACGAAACGCCAGGTGCAGGTGGGATCCTTTTTGAGGATATGCCTCATCCAGCGCGGAGTCAGTATAGCAAGACCGACACCGTGCGTGATGTCGTAATATGCGGAAAGCTCATGCTCCATCGAGTGGCAGTCCCAGCAGGTGTCGCGCTTGCCGTAGGCGGGGATGCCCGAGCAGGCGACGGACGAGATGGACATAAGGTTCGCCCTCGCGGAGTAGTTGTCGGGCTCGCGCAGAGCTATCGGCAGGTTCTTTATCGCCGATTTGAGCACGGTCTCGCAGATGCCGTCCGCAAGGTCGCTGTCCTCGGTGCGGGAGAAGTATTCCTCGCAGATATGGCTGATGATATCCGCCGTGCCCGCCGCGGTATGATACGCGGAAACCGTGAAGGTGTAGGTGGGGTCGCAGAGGGAAACGGAGGGGAAGGTGTACATATTGCCGAGCTTTTTATTCAGCTTCATATTGGAGATAACGCCGCCGCCATCGTACTCCGAGCCCGTGGCGCTGAGGGTGAGGATATCCACAAGGGGAAGCGCCGGAAGGATGCCGTGGCGGCTTTCGACCATCTGCCAAAGGTCGCCCTCGTAGTAAACGCCCGCCGCGATCGCCTTTGAGCAATCGATCGTGCTGCCGCCGCCGACCGCGAGGATAACGTTTATACCATGCTCCTTACAGAGCTTAACGCCCCTTTCGACCGATTCTATGCGCGGATTGGGCTCGATGCCGCCGCACTCAACGACGTTGAAGCCGCCGTCATTGAGTATTTTCATAACTTCGTCGTACAGGCCGATCTTCTTGATCGAGCCGCCGCCGTAGGTGAGAAGCACGTTCTTTCCGAACGGGCGCAGGGATTCATCGAGCTTTTCGATAACGCCCTTGCCGAAATGGAGCTTGGTGGGGATTGCATGGGTAAAATTCTTCATATTTGCCTCCGTTTTTTCCGAGCGGCCGTTTTTGCCGCTGTATTTTGATACCATTTTAGCACCTCGGGCGAATAATTGCAATCGCGGAAACGTGAAAAAAACCGCGAAAACCGCAAAACGATATGCAAAATATTGCGGAAATCACGGGTATTTATTTATGGTAAAAAAGAATAAATTAAGCTGCGGCTTCCCGAACCGAGGTTGGGTGCAGTTGGCTATATCCTGTGCGCCTTTTTACTGCTTCGCACGCGCTCCAAATCGTCCTTGTTCAGCCATTCCTCGGTATAGCCGCAATCGCAGCAGATATAGGTGTTCTTCGGTATGCCGGAATAGATGGACAGCCCGAGCAGCAGGTTATTTCCCACGCCTGCGGCTCCAACGAAGCCTTCGACCATCCTGATGTCCGTGCCGCCGCATTTGGGGCATTTTCGCGTGTTTTTCATACTTCCTCCCGCTGCCGCGCCTATCTCTCGGGGCTCCTTATTATGTCCGAAACCTCCTGCAGGGAGATAAAGGCGCTTTCGTCTATTTTATGCACTATCTGCTTGAGCTTATTTATCTGAAAATGGTTTATAACGAAATAGATTATCTCCTTGCTCTCGCCAGAGTAGCCGCCAACGGCGTTTACGATCGTGCCGTTCGAGCCGAAGGCCTTGGAGATCTCGCTTGTTATCTCGCCCGCCTTGGTGGTAACTATCATAGCGCATTTGGAGCGGTTGAAGCCCTCCACGATGAAGTTGACCGTGTGGGAACCAACGTAATAAGTAACTATCGAGTAGAGCGGTAGTATCCAGCTTTTCAGCACTATGCCGCAGATTATGTAAAGAGTCGTGTTGAATATCATCACGAACGCGCCGAGCGAGAGCCCGAGCTTCTTTGCAAACAGCACCGAGAGCACGTCTATTCCGTCTATCGCGCCGCCGAAGCGGATAGTAAGTCCGCTGCCGATGCCCGAGATAACGCCGCCGAACACCGCGCATAAAAGCAGATCGGAGCCGGCAAGCGGCGATATCACCGAAACGTCTATCGGCAAAACGTCCATTATAAGATACGCCATAAGCGAATAAACGCCGATGGTGAACGCGGAATAGACCGTGAACGAAAAGCCCTGCTTTTTCAAGCCGAGAATGAATATGGGCAAATTGAGAATGAGAAGGAAGAGGGGAAGGGTTAAAAATGCGGGAGTCACCTGATCGAGAAACATCGAAAGACCCGATATGCCGCTGTCGTACAGCCGAACGGGGAAAAGAAACACGGTAACGCCGAAGGCGTTTATTATGCCCGCCGCAAGCAGCGCAGCAAAGCTGAGGGGCTTGAGCTCCCTCAACGCAAGGCGAAGCTTTTCGGCTCCGCGCCTTTTCTTTTTTATTTGCTTCTTTGATTTTTTTGCTTTTTTAACGGAATTCATATCGGCTCGCCGCAAGTATCGAATTTCAAACCACTAACCACTAACCACTAAACCCTGTATCTGTTTATCGCCTCATCCAGCCTGTCGGTATCGAAAAGCTCAAGCAGCTCGTCAACCGAGCAGACGATGCGCTCAACGGAGGGATGATGATAGAAAACGCAGGTGTTTTCGTCGCATTTAAACTCCATGCCCGTTTCGCTCCAGATTATGATGCGCTTGTTCGTGCGGGTGGCGATCGCGTTGCCAAGCTCGGTATGCGTGCCCTTGCCGCCGGGAAGCAGCACCACCACCAGCTCCGCGTCGCGCACCGCCCGCGCCTCGTTGAAGGCGACCTCGCTCATGCGCGCATGCCCCTCGCGCCGCACGTCGCCGTGCGCCGTCCAGTCGTAGGTCAGCTCGTGGTTATGGTCTATAAAAATATTCGCAAGGCGAATGGCGAGCGCCGCGCCGTGCAGTCCGGTTGCGATGTAGAATCTCATTTTATCCTCCTTGCTTTTAAAATATCCGCTTGTTAAATACGATGAAATTCCATAGGAATTTCTGCTGCAGCTATTAACTAATTCTGCTCGGGTCCGATCCTGCCCTCGGCCCAGTGCTTGCGGCAGAGGCCGACGTATTTATCGTCCGCCCCGAGCACGACCTGATCGCCAACCTTGGTTATGCCGCCCTTGCCGTCGAGCCTTGCGTTCATGATGGCTTTTTTGCCGCACCAGCATATTGTTTTTATCTCCTCGATCGTGTCCGCAAACGCCATAAGACAGCGGCTTCCCTCGAAGAAATTGCCCTGGAAATCGGCTCTCAAGCCGTAGCAGATAACGGGAACGCCGTGGTTGTCCACCGCGTCGATAAGCTTTTCGACCTCTTCTTTTTTTAGGAACTGCGCCTCGTCAACTATAAGGCAGTCGTACTTATGCGCATACACCTCATCCCACGGAATCTCGTGGAAGAGCACACATTCGTCCGCCAGCCCGCAGCGCGATTTAACGGTGTGCACGCCGTCGCGCGTGTCCACGGCGGGCTTAACAAGAAGCGCAGACTGACCGCGCTCGTGATAATTGTATTTGACCATGATCGCCTGCGCGGTTTTTGAAGAGCTCATCGCGCCGTAGCGAAAATACAGCTTTGCCATAATGCCTCCGAAACGGTTATATCCGATATACCGTTATGATACCATAAATGAGGGAAAACGGCAAGAGCGGGAAGGGGGTAGTTGATAGTGGATGGTGAATAATGAATAGTGAATAGTTGTGGTTGAAATTCCTGCGGAATTTCCAATGATTATTTTTGGGGAGAATAAACTCTCGATGTAAAACATGGCGGGTGGGGGGGAGATGGATGGGGAAGAGTGAAAAATAAGGAAAAGCGCACCGTGCGGCAGAGGCCGTGTAAGTGCGCTTTTATTGAGCATAACAGTAAAATTTTCAGAAATTCAGCAGGAATTTCATCCTAAACCATTCACTATTAACTTTTTATTTACCGAACACGTTCGGGTGGTTCTTATGCCAATTCCATGCATCGGAGATTATCTCCTCGAGTGAATCGTGGCAGGGGTTCCAGCCGAGCACCTTTCGCGCCTTCTCACTCGAAGCCACGAGCCTTGCGGGGTCGCCCGCCCTGCGCTCCGACTCAACCGCGGGGATGGGGTGCCCCGTTACCTTGCGCGCGGTCTCGATGACTTCACGCACCGAGTAGCCCACGCCGTTGCCGAGGTTGAAAACGTCGCTCGCATTGCCGTTTGCAAGGTATTTGACCGCGAGGATATGCGCCTGCGCAAGGTCTGTAACGTGGATATAGTCCCTGATGCAGGTGCCGTCGGGCGTGTCGTAATCCGTGCCGAAGATGGCGATGCTCTCGCGCCTGCCGTTCGGAACCTGGAGTATCAGCGGAATAAGATGGCTCTCGGGGTCGTGCGCCTCGCCGATGCTGCCCGTGCTGTCCGCGCCGCAGGCGTTGAAATAGCGGAGCGAAACGTAGCGCAGGCCGTGCGCAAGGCTCGTCCAGTAAAACATCTTCTCCATGGCGAGCTTGGTTTCGCCGTAGGGATTTGTCGGCAGGGTGCGGTCGGTCTCAAGGATCGGGATATTCTCGGGCTCGCCGTAGGTGGCGGCGGTGGATGAGAAAACAATCTTATCCACGCCGTGCTCCACCATGGATTCGAGCAGGACCTTGGTGCCGCAAAGATTGTTGTCGTAGTACTTGAGGGGCTTAACCACGCTTTCGCCAACCAGCGAGAACGCCGCGAAGTGGATCACCGCGTCGATATGCTCGGCCTTGAAAAGATCGTCGAGAAAAGCCTTGTCGTGGATATCGCCCTTATAGAAGATGACCTCCTTGGGCACGGCCTCGATATGGCCTGTGGAAAGATTATCCGCAACTATGACCTCTTCGCCCGCGCGAACGAGCTGCAAAACGGTGTGCGAGCCTATGTAGCCGGCTCCGCCAAGCACGAGTATTCTCATTATAAAACGCTCCTTTTTATTGGATTTTCAGCGCCGATAGATCAGCATTATCACGGCTTTATTATAGCATAGATTCAGTAAAAAGAAAAGAACCGCAACGCTGCGGTCGCGGTTCATGTGTTTAAAAGCGCGGTTTGCCTTCAAAGCGCGACTATCTCCCCGTCCGAGGCGATCTTGGTCATGCTGCCGTTTTCGATCCTGTAGGCTTCGCCCCTCAATTCCTCGCGTTCGCCGTCGATAAAAAGATAGCTGCCGTCGGGGATGGCGTAGAAGGTCCTGCCGATGCTGTCCGCAAAGGTGATATCCTCAAAAAGGCGCATTCCGTCGAGGATCTCGTCCTTTAATTCTTGATAGTGCGGAAGGAGCATCGTTTTCGTCAGTCCAAGGCCGCTCAGGAATCTTTGATACTCGGGATCGACCGCTTCGCCCTCGTACTCGGGCTGGGCATACACGACCTCGGCGCTGTTCATGCTTCCGGCGCTGATGCCGATGATTATTCCATCGCAGTCCTTTATTAGCTCCTTGAGAGCGATCTTATGAAAGAAGCTGTTCTGCGTCGGCACGTGTCCGCCGCTCAGGATAAGAATATCCGCATCCGCTATCAGCTCCGCCGCCCGCTCCTCGTTTCTGCCGTCTAAAATGAGATAGCTTGTGAACACAAAGCCGATCCGCTCGAAGCTCGATCTGACTTCGGCGGCTTTAGCGTCCATTATCCCGTGGGTGGTCGGATCGGAGCAGATATGCAGCACGCGGCAGGGATTCGGCGCAAAGCGCATGAGCTCATCGATGAAACCGTTGGCGGGATTTACCTCGCCCGTGGCCTTGATCTCGGTCCTGCTTGTAAGAAAACAAATCATTGAAATACCTCCGAAAATATTAAAAGTTGAGCGCACAGAATGGCGACGTTTATTGCGGGCGGATATCGAGCCGCTTTTGATAGCGCCTTCTGAGAACGTCCTTTCCGTCCTCCGAAACGAGCACTTTATCGAGCAGCTCAAAGCCGTTCTTCTCCATCACCCTTGCCGAAGCGAGGTTATCGTCGTCGCAGGTGATCAGCACCGTGGAAATGCCAAGCTCCTCGGCCTTTTCAAGGGCAAGCGCGAGGATCATCGTGCCGTAGCCGCGGTTCCATTCCGAATAACGGATGCCGTAACCGATATGCCCGCCGCTTTGCCGCAGCGCCTCGTTCAGCCTATGGCGAACGGTCACCTCCCCGATAAAATGCGCCCTTTCGTCGTCCACAAGCCAATAGTAATCCGCGCCCACTCGGCCGGGCCGCAGATCGCGCTCATGCCTGTAATTATCGAACTTGGCGAAGATATCGCAGCTCTATGCATCG
>CADBGC010000041.1:0-14320 GCA_902794055.1 uncultured Eubacteriales bacterium
ATAGCCTTATGCTTTTGACGGCAAAATACGGAACGAGCCGCCCCAAAAGGAGCGGCTCGCTTCAAACGGTTTGATTATGGGCGCATCAGAGCTCAAGTCCCGAAAGAAGGCCTTTTATATAGCTTTCTGCGCTGTCCAAAGAGGGATTTTCACCGAGCATCGCAGCATCGTAAACATCCACATCGTAGAGGAATTTATCCTCGGTCTGTAAAAACAGCCTTCCGAACCCTCCTCGAAATCTGCACTCGGCATAATCACGGTATGCCCGGCTGAACGACAGGACGGGATCGCTGTTTTCGTCTACAAGGCGTATTTCAAGCTCTTCGTTTTCTCCACACCCCTTGACAACGGCTATGACCTCCGTGCCCGGACTGAGCTGCGTAAAATATGCCTGCCCGCTCCCTTTTTCGCCGATCGGCGGCTCGATCTCGGCAATGGGGCAGATGAAGCTATCGAAAAATACTCTAGTTTGCTCTCCTGCGGCAAGGCTGCCTTTATAGCATTCGATCACATCGAATGTGACGATGCAGAAATCATAATCGAAGCTTGGGCTTGTATCGGCAATATTGTCGGATGAGGCAACGGTGATCCTGCGGTTTTCAACCTCCCGCACAACGCCGCGGAAGATGCAGGCATCCTTTGAGAGCAGTATGCTCTCGGGCGTGGGCGGCAACCAGTCGTCGAAAGTGAAGAATTGTGCGGAGAGGTACTCCTCGAGGCTGTCCACTACGCTCGCCTCCGCTGCAAGCTCTGCCCATTCCTTAGCGTTGGTCGCCTTGCCGAGGCTGACCGTCCTTGTGACGGGGTGCTGCCCGGGTGCTGGCGCTTCGGTCTCGGGAACTTCCGTTGCATTGACGGGCCTCTCGCTCTCCCTCACCTGCTGCATGGGCGCATTCGGCTTTCCCTTGCCGCCGAATACCGCGATAAGAACCACCGCCGCTGCCGCCGCCGTGCCTATCGCCGCAGCGATAAGGCCGCGATAGCTTCTGCTTTCATGCCTGCCCGTGGGCGCGGCCTCGAGGATGAATTCATCGTTTATCCCGCCGACGGCGTTCAAAACCCTGCTCTTTTTATCGGTCGTTTCGATGTTTTTCATATAAAAAACTCCTCCTTTTCAAGATGTAGTCTCAGCTTGTTTCGCGTTCGCATAAGCGAGGATTTGACCTTGCTTTTGCTTGCGCCGTTTTCCTTGGATATCTCCTCAATGCTCAGGAAATACCAGTATCTTTGGATGAAGATGCGCCTTGCTTCCGCGCTTTGAGCCGCAAGAAACTCGTTCAGCGCATTTTTGAAGGCGATGCTCTCGGCGATATCGGGGGAATGAGAGGGGATACAGCCCTCAAGCTCCGAAAATGCCGCATCGGTTTCGCCGCCCCCGCGCTTTTCGGCGCGGCTTCTTTCAAGGCGGTTCAGCGCGATATTCCTCGTCAGCCTGCCGAGCCACGCTCCGAGCCTTTCGGGGCGCAGAGGGGGAATATTCTCCCATGCCTTGAAATACGCATCGTTCACGCATTCCTCGGCAAAGGCGTCGTCCCCAAGGATATTTCTTGCGATCAGCTGAAGATACGCGCCGTACTTGCGCGCGGCTTTCGCTATCGCCGACTCGTTTCGCTCGAAAAACAGAGCTATTATTTCCTTATCTTCCAAAGCTTCACCTCCCTGCTGTTTTATAAGCCTCCGGATGCTTTCACCTATAAACACAGTTTTCTGAGTTCGTTGGTCGCATATTTCCGCAAAAAAACAAAAAAGCGGGGCTTTCACCCCGCAAAAACATAAGTATTATCAGAAACTGCCTCGGTATTTTAAACTTCCGCTCCGTCCGGCAGATGCGCTATATCCTTCTTCCAGATCCTTCTGAGCATCATGAAGCTATATGCAAACGCCACGAATTCGGCGATAAGGAAGCTCCACCAGACAGACTCCACGGTGCGAAAAACGAGTGCGAGCACGAGCGCAGCGGGAAGCAGCACGCAGAGCTGGCGGATAAGGGACATTATCATGCTTGCCGTGCCCCTGCCGAGCGCGTTAAAGGTGATGGAATTGGTTATCGAGGCCGCCGCCAGCACGAACGAGAGCGAAACGATGCGGAATGCCGCCGTGCCGCCCGTTGTTATGCTTCCGTCCTTGTCGAAAAGCGCGATTATGCGGTCGGGGAAGAGCTGGAAAATTATCGTTCCTATAAGCATTATCACGATGGCAACACTCAGAGTCAGCCGCCACGCTTTCGTGAGCCTCAGCCTGTTTTTCGCGCCGAAATTGTATGCAAGGATGGACATGCTTGCGTTCGTTACGCCAAACAGCGGCATGAAGATAAGCGACTGCACCTTGAAATAAACTCCCATTATCGCAACGCCGCCGTCATCATTGAGCACGCGGGCGAAGATGGTGTTCATTCCTATGTTCATAACCGAGCCTATCGCCTGAAGCAGTATACTCGGAAGGCCGACTCTGTAAATTTCGCGAACGGTTTCGCCGCAGGGCTTGAAGCCCTTGAAGCTGAGCGTTACCTCGTGCTTTTTGCCGAGAACGAGCACAAGCGCAACGGCAAGTCCGACCCATTGGCCGATAACGGTCGCATACGCAGCGCCCGCAACGCCAAGTGCGGGGAAGCCGAATTTGCCGAAGATTAGGATGGGGTCGAGAATGATATTGGTAACCGCGCCGATGAGCTGAGTGGTCATGGAAAGTCCGTTCTTACCCATGGACTGAAGTATCCTCTCACAGCCAAGCTGTAAAAACACGCCGGTGCAGAACCACATACAGATGCGCAGATAGGTAACGCCGTATTCCAAAAGATCGCTCTTATCCGTAAACAGCTTGAAGAACGGACGGGTGAAGAAGCCGAGAACGGCGAAAACGAGCGAGGACACGAACAGAAGAAACATTCCGTTTGCCGCGCCTCGGTTCGCCGCATCGTGCTCTCCCGCGCCGAGCTTTCTTGAAATATAGGAGTTCATGCCCACCGAGGTGCCGACCGAAACGGCGATCATCAGCATTTGGATCGGATAGGCGAGCGAGACCGCCTTGAGTGCGCTGTCGCTGTACTGCGCAACGAAGTAGCTGTCCACAACGTTGTAGAGCGCCTGAACGAGCATGGAGATAACGAGCGGAACGGCCATGCCGAAAAGAAGCCTTCCTATCGGCTTCGTGCCCATCTTGTTTGGGATATTGGGTGCGATTTTTGCTTTATTTAGAGATTTTTCCATAGCCTTGGAATTATATCATCCTAAAAAGGCTGTGTAAATGCTTTTTGAACATATATTTGAAGATTTCTCGATCGAAGCGCTGCTTTACCGATTTCCCGTCCGTATCTCCGCGCCCTCAATATATTATCTTTCGGGTGGATTTGAGTTTGCCTTTTGAAGCTCTATAATGTATAATTATTCTGTTGATTCGTGCGCACCTCGCCGTGCGCGAACGATCGATCTCTCACATTCCATCGGATACGAAAGAAAGGCTGTTTCAAATGAAAAGAATCACCGCGGCGCTTATTGCCGCCGCAATACTGATGCTGTTTTCCTTTTCCCCCGCCCCGCTTAAGGCGGAGCGCGCAAGCGCCGCTTTCAGCGCGCCGAGCATCGCTGTCCGCCCCGGCGGCACGGTGGATATTCCCGTTAGAATAAGCGGCGGCTATGAGGCGCACGGGCTTGCAATATGGCTCGTTTTCGACGATGCTTCGCTTGCCCTTGAAGGCTATGAGCGCGGAGCGGTGCTCGATAGCGTTACCGATCAGGGCGGCATTGCCGTTATCGATACCAAGGTTGAAAACGGTCAAAACAGCGTTCGCCTCGGCATCATGATGCCGACCTCCCCCTTTACCGAACAGGGCGTGCTGTTCACCGCAAGGCTGACGGTCAAGCCCGACGTTTCCGCAGGCACGGTTCTCGAGCTCGGCCTTCACCTCAGGCCGAAGGATTTCATCTATATGCCCATCGGCGATCATCAGGGGCAGCCCATTCCCTTCACGCTTTCGCCCGGCAGCATAACCGTTTCCAACTATGCTCCCACTCCGACTCCCACCGCCACGCCCACGAGCGTTCCGGCGACCCCCACCCCGAGTCCCACGAGCACACCCACTCCGCATCCCTCAAGTGCGCCGGTCACATCCACTCCGAGGCCTTCAAATGCGCCTGCCACACCGACTGCAAGACCCACGAACGCCCCCGTCACGCCCACTCCGAGACCCGGAACAACGGCTGCGCCCGCCACTCCGACTTCGAGACCCACGAGCGCTCCCGTAACCCCCACCCCGAGACCCGGTGCAACGCTCATTCCGAGACCCTCGAGTGCGCCCGTAACCCCCGGCAATACGGCGGCTCACACACCTTCCGCCGATCCCTCGGCAAGCATCGATCCCTTCGCGCGCTTCGGCGCTACGCCCTTCCCCACGAGCGCGGCTACGCCGTCCGGCAGCAAGGCAACGTCCGATCCCGGCGGCAAGATCACGCCCGCTCCCGACGGCAGCGCAGCACCCGATTCGAGCGCGGATACGGCGACCCCGAGCGGCGCTTCAACCTTCGATCCCTATGCGCGCTTCTCCCCCTCACCCATCGTGACGCTCGAGCCCGCCGAGCCCTCCGCTGCACCGAAGATAGGTTATCTTGTCATCGGCAGCGCCGCTGCGCTTGCCATTGCCGCAAGCGCCATCCTGCTGTTCGGCAAAAAGAAGAAAAGAGATCGCGATGAATGATAAATGATCCGCTATCCAAACGGCACGGCTTCGCCGCGCCGTTTGATATAAAAAAATCATCGGAGGAAACCAAATGAATTTCAAAAAGCTTCTCTCCCTGCTGCTTGCGGCGGCGCTTCTGATCGCGCTCGTGCCCGCAGGTGCCTTCTCCGCTTCGGCCTCCGCCGAGGAGAGCCGCGAGATGCGCCTTGAAAAGCTCATCGACTTTTCGGAGCGCCTGCACGAGATGGAAAAGCGCAGCGCACCCGAGATCAACAGGGCCAAGGCGATGGACGACCCCTATGCGAATGCGCGAATCATCGTTAAGAGCGCAAAGCAGCTCGATTACACCGGCTCGATAGACCATGTGAACGGATATAACGACTGGCATATCATCCAGTACGCAAGCCCCGAGGCCGCCGAAAAGGCCGCCGAAGCATACAGGAAGCTCGACTGCGTTCAGTATGCTGCGCCCGATGCCATTATGAGCATTGCGCAGCAGCCGCACGAGGACTCCTTCCTTTCCTGGGGCTACAGGCCGAACCACGTTGGCGCATTCAACTACAACGAATGGCTGCTTGAGGACGGAACGACCGTGGACGAGCTTCCCGAGATCAGAGTCGGCATTATCGACACCGGCATCGATGCAAGCCATCCCTTCTTCTCCGGTCGCGTTCTGAACATCGGTTACGACTTTGCAAACGGCGACTCCGATCCCGACGACGACCACTATCACGGCACCCACGTTGCGGGCACCGTTGTTGACGGCACCCTGCCGAACGTCAAGGTGATCGGCATCAAGGTCATGGATGCGGGCGGATACGGCACCACCACCGACATCGTAAACGGCTTTGAATACGCCCATCTGAACGGCTTCCAGATCGCAAACGCGAGCCTTCGCGGTCCCAAGACCGACGATGCGCTTGAGCTTTATTCCGAGGTCATAAACACCGGCTTCGACTCCGGCACGGTTTACTGCGTTGCTTCCGGCAACGACAGCGGCAACGCTATGAGCTACGTTCCCGGCTGCATCGATCGCTCCTTCACCGTTGCATCGCACGGTCAGAACAGAACCATGTCCTACTTCTCCAACATCGGCCCCTGCGTTGATATCACCGCTCCGGGCGAGAGCATCAACAGCTGCATTCCCGGCGGCGGCTACCACGCCTACAGCGGCACCAGCATGGCCACCCCGCACGTTTCGGCGGCCTGCGCGATGCTCAAAAGCTTCTATCCCGACCTTGAGCCGGACAGCGTTGTTTCCGTTATCAAGGCGGCATCCGTGGATGTTGGTCTCGTTGGCGGCGGCGACGGTCTGCTCTGCGTTACCGATCTGCTCAAGTACGACGTATATCTCAACGGCGAAAACACGAGTCTGCACTTCACTTCCCCCGGCAATTATCCCTGGGTCGTGGACGGCGACTCCGTTTACAGCGGCAATGCGGGCGTGAACAGCTCCACCTCCGTGCTCGAGAGCAAGGTCAAGCTCGAAGCCTATCAGCGCATCACCTTCTCCTATAAGGTATCGTCCCAGCAGAACGGCGACTTCCTCCGCTTCAAGGTGGACGGAGAGACCGTTTTTGAAACGAGCGGCAGCGTTGGCTGGCAGGAATACTCCTACGTGATCCCCGGCCTCGGTCCTAAGACCCTCAGCTGGGAATTCTCCAAGGATGCTTCGGGCGCTTCCGGCTCCGACAAGGCGTGGCTCAGAAACGTCGTTCTTGAAAACTCGCTCAGCACCGTTATCAACGACGGCGACTTTGACGAACCGTTCGAGTTCACCTCCACGGGCGCATACCCCTGGGTGGTTGACGGCGACTCCGCCAAGAGCGGCAACGCCGGCGTTAACTCCTCCGTTTCCGAGGTCAGCACGAGCCGCCGGCTCCTCGAGGGCATCTCCGTAACGTTCTTCTACAAAACCTCCTGCGGCGCGGGCGACAAGCTCGAGTTCCTCGTGAACGGCACCCCCGTTCTGACCGTTACTTCCGCCACCGATTGGACCGCGTTTGAATACGAGATCCCCGCGACCGGAAACTACACCTTCACCTTCCGCTACACCAAGGACGGCTCCGGCGCCGTTGGCAGCGACTGCGCATGGGTCAAGGGCTTCAAGCTCTTCTACAGCCTTGCCGGCGCGCTGAACGTTCCGGGCGGCAACCTGGTTTTCAACTCCTCCGGCACCTATCCCTGGGTGGTTGAAGGCGGCTATGCCAAGAGCGGCAACAAGGGCGTTTCCAGCAGTGAATCCACGCTCACCATGTCCGTTTTCATGCAGGAGGGCGACGAGCTCACCTTCCGTGCCAAGGTCAGCAGCGAGCAGAACTACGACAAATACACCTTCACCGTGAACGGCGCCAAGCAGTTCGAGCGTTCCGGATACGTGGATTGGTTCACCTACACCTTCGTTGCGCAGCAGGACGGCAGCTATAACTTCGTTTGGAAGTACACCAAGGATTACAACGTTGACAACGATGCGGACGAGGCGTATCTCGACGACGTTTGCCTCACCTCCGTTGGCGGCCTCATGGGCGACAGCAACAACAACGGCTCCATCGAGGTTGCGGATGCGCTGCTTGCGCTGCGATTCGCAATGGGTCTTATCGGCGAAACCGAGCTGAGCACCCATAACGCCGATATGGATGAAAACGGCACAGTCTCCGTTGGCGATGCGGTGGTCATCCTGCGCATGGCGCTTGGACTTATGAACCGATAAGCGAAAGCTTAGTCAATTACCAAAGAACGGCCTTGGGCGAAGCAGCTTCGCCCAAGGCCGTTTATTTTATAGGTTTGTTCGGATAATGTTCCTTAAGCTCGGCTCAGGCGGATCGCTCTGCGCCCCTCCACGCTTGGCAAAAGAAGTTTCATGCTTCAGTAGCAGAAGCTGCCGTCCTGTTTTCTCACGCCAGCCCCATCGCCATTCTCATTATCGCGACCGCATCGGCGATGGTGATGCTGCCGTTGCCGTCGATATCGGCGTTTTCAAAGCCGGGCAAGGAGCTTATAAGCCCCATGGCATAGCGCATGGCCAGAACGGCATCGGCAATGGTCACTGCTCCATTGCCGTCCGCATCGCCGGGGATGATCGTGCTGCCCGTGAAGCGCACCGTAACGGCGGTAAGATTGCTCGGCGCCTCGTTATAGTAATGATAATAGGCGTTATACAGGCTGTACCATGTTCCGTTCGAGATAAAGGCATCGTTTTGATCGTAGAAGCCCTCAAACTGCTCTCCCTGCTCGGGCGTTGCGAAGAAGTATAGGCTGTTCGTGCCCGAGGAATAGTCGTGATTCGAGAAATAGCCGATATAGCCGCTGCCCTGCGCCCTTATATGGTTGAGCGGAAGACCCGGGCAGTTTGAAAGATCGAGCGACCTTATCGGGTTGCCCATGCAGCCGAGCGCCAAAAGATTCGGGTTATTCGTTACGTCGAGCGCAGAGAGGCTGTTTGCGGAGCAGTCGATATTCTCTATCATGGTGCAGGTGCTTACGTCCAGCTCGGTGAGCCTGTTCGTGTCGCAATGGAGCTGATTGAGCGCGGTGCAGCCCGTGAGGATGAGCTCCTCAAGCTCGTTTTCCCAGCAGGTCAGTATCGCGAGCGAGGCATGGTTGCTAAGATCCAGCGCGTTTATCGCGTTCTCCTCGCAGTTGATGGTCTCAAGATCGGGGTTGTACCTAAGATCGAGCGCGGTAAGCTCGTTTCCCGTGCAGTAAAGGCTAACGAGCCTCGGGTTATTCGATAGATCGATCTCGCTCAGCGCGTTGTCGCTGAAGCTCAGATGCAGCAGCGCGGGGTTGTTTGAAACGTCCAGCTCGGTCAGATCGTTGTCGTAGCAGTACAGATACCATATCGCGGGGTTGTTCGAAACGTCCACGCTCGTCAGCCTGTTGCTGCCGCAGGAGAGTATTTCAAGCTCGGTATTGCCCGAAACATCCAGCTCGGAGATCTGATTTCCGCTGCAATACAGATCGGTCAGCCTGTCGCAGCCCGAAACGTCCACCGCGGTGATGCGATTATCCCAGAAAACCACGCGGCTGAGCATCGGGCAGTCCGCAAGATCGAGCTCGCCCGCAAGATTCTTATACGCAAGATGCGCGATCATCAGTCGCAGCTCGCCGTCCACGCCGATCCATTGGAAGGTTCTCTCCCCCCAGCTGTCGATGCCCCAACTCTCGGGGTTGTTAGGATCGTAGCTCGAGCTGAGCTTATTGCCGTTTTTTACGCCGCTTGCATCGGTCTGCTCCAAAAACAAAACGCATTTATTGTAGTCATGCGCATTGTACCCCTCGGGCACTGTCCAAAAAGGCTCGATCGCGCCCCTATCCGCCGTAAAAGCGGGAAGCGCGGAAACGGGGATGCCTGCAAGCGCGAGCGCGAGCACAAGGGCGAGCGCAAGCATCGTTCTGATCTTTTTCATCTTTATACCTCCTATGCGTTTTTCACCGCAAGGTTTTTGCGGTGCACACGCTATATTATATCATCCGCACGGCAAAGGGTCAAGAATGCCGAGCGAGATTCCGAGACTCCGAACAGCAAAGCGGAGAGCTTAAGCTCAGCCCTCCGCAATACCATTCAAGCCGCCTTGCGGCCTTTTACCGTCCGTTTTTTCAGTTCTCCACGGGGAAGCTGTCGATAAGACCCATCGCCTTCCTCATTATGAGCAGGGAATCGGCTATAACAACGCTGCCGTCGCCATCAACGTCCGCATTGGCAAGCTGCACGTCATTGAACTGAATAAGCCCCATTGCATAACGCATTGCCATCAGCGCATCCGAAATATCAACGTCGCCATCGTCGTCAACGTCGCCAATGAGCCCGCTTGCCTCTTCGCAAACTACCTCAATGCTGTTCATATAGCAGATCGTATTTTGCGATTCATCCACGTAGCACCACTGCATATCGAGGATCTCGGTGCCGCCGTTGCCGTAGAACACGCAGTCCTCGGCGAAATAGTAGCCTTCCTGCGCCCAGATCTGGCAGCCCTCGGAATAAACGTGACCTGGGATAAACACGTGGCTTGCGTTCCACATCTGCTGCTGATCGGTCTCATCGCGCCAGCCGCCGTAGATGATGTAATACGGCGCATCGTCAGGAGTGGTGAGGAACATGTGATCTATGCCCGCAACGCCCGCGACCGGGGTTCCCCAGCCGTCCACGGAAACCTCATGGATCGCATAGGGATCGTCGTCAACGCTGCAAACAACGGAGAAATCGTCAAAATAGATTCTCCACTCGTTGGAGCAGTTGTAGTGGCGGATCGCAATGCGAACGGTTTGACCCGCATAGGCGGAAAGGTCGAACACCTGCTCGGCATACTCCGTGCCGGGAAGAA
Organism: uncultured Eubacteriales bacterium; assembly: GCA_902794055.1. Lineage (GTDB taxonomy): Bacteria > Bacillota > Clostridia > Christensenellales > CAG-138 > PeH17. Next base: position 9,997 of record CADBGC010000041.1, read on the forward strand.
CCATATCGTCCGAAATTGGCTCCATGGACTCAAGATCATCGCCCGTGCCGACGTATACGCGATAAATATCGGTATAGAGCTCGCTCTGAATGGCTCCGTAAAAAACAAGAGCGGTGTAACCTTCCGTGGGTATCTCGATCTGCGGCAGAACCGCCCAGTTATCGGGGCTGAGCGCGCCGTCCGCATAGGAAGCGGATGCGATGCTGTGATCGCCGCTGTTGCTGTAGTAATTATTGTTTATCCGCTCCCAGTTATGGCCGTCTCCGTCACCGTCGATAAACTGCCAGCCTTCCCCGATCGGGTCGGTCTCAAAATCCCAGCTTGCAAGGGTGGTCACATCCCTAACCGAGCTTTCCTCAGCGGGAACGGCGCCCTCCGCAAGTGCGCCTGCGGGCAGCACGGAGATGAGCATCAGGATCGCGGTCACGATGCCGATAAGCTTTTTCATATTGTTTCCTCCTAAAACGGTTTTTCGCAAACGCGATGCGCCTGCGTTATATACATTATAACACAATATTAATATATAAACAAGTGCGTTGCCTTCATTTTGCGGATACAATACAAAAAAGCCGCATTTCGATGCGGCTTGCATCTCAATGCGGCTTTTGCCTTACCACGATCATCTCTCGATCGCGTTTTCTCTGGGGAATGTGGAGATGGTTCCGATGGAATAGCGCATGATGAGCAGCGAGTCCTCTAAAGCAATGCTGCCGTTGCCCTGCACCTCGGCCATGTCGAGCTGCTCCTCGTTCAGCTCCTCGAGGCTGATGAGCCAGCGCATGACCTTCAGCGAATCCTCGATCTCAACCACACCGTTCAGGTTAACGTCTCCATAGATGCGGGACGGCGGAGTGGGAGCGGGCTGGAATTCGCCGCTGCCCCAAACCTCGAAGCTGTCCACGCGCAGCCAATTCTGGTAATAGCAGTTGTGGTGACGAATCGCAAAATAGACCGTTTGATTGGCGTAATCGGAAAGATCGGCGGTGTAGCACTCGAAATTATCGGAAACCTCGGTTTCGGCGATAAGCTCTGCCATATCATCGAGCTCGGGACTCGTGCCAACATATACGCTGAAATGCTCAAGATAGTACGCATCAAACATGGTGTCGATTCCCGCCGCATAGAAGCTGAGCAAAAGCTCGTCCGATGGGAGCGAAACAGCGGGCGAAATAAGCCAGTTGTCGGGCTCAACGGGGCCGCCGCCGGGGCCGGTGACGAGGGATTCGGAGCCAACAACGCCAACGCCCTCGAAAGTGTATCTGGGATTCACCGTGATCGACCAGCCGAAGCCGTCGCCGTTTGCATCGACCTGCTGCCAGCCGTCAAGATCCTCATATTCGTTGAAGTAGCAGCCGTAAAGAAGATTTTCGGGCTGGGGCGCCAAGGGCTCGAAATTCGTTATGATCGAAACGTCGTCGATATAGAAGATAAAGCCTATATCATACGAATTGAAATGACGAAATGCGAAATAAATGGTTTGACCCGCAAAAGCGGAGATATCGATGAACTTCTGCTCGAATTCCTGACCGGAGAATGCCATGCTCGGCGCAATGGGGCTCATCTCGGAGATATCGGGAGTTGTGCCGGCATATACGCGGAAAACGTCCACGCCGGTTGGCATATGGTTCCTGCCGGAGAAGGTGAGCGCAGCGCAACTCTCCTCGGGCACGGTCACGGCGGGGGTTATCGCCCAGTTGTCCGGAGTGTAATAAACGTTGTCAAGATAGGAATATGAGCTGAGCGATTTGCTGCCGCTCAAAGCATAGTTGGACGACACATCCCAGTTGATGCCATCGCCATCGGCATCAACAAACTGCCAACCTTCAAGAGCGTTTTCGCCTTCGAAATCCCAAAGAACAACCTCGTTATCCTCCCATAAAGAGGTCGTCTCCACGGGGAGCTTGCCCGTGCTTGCAATAGCCGGAAGCGATGCAAGAAGCATTGCCGCCGCTGCAATAATGCAGATCGTTTTCTTCATGTGTTTCTCCTCCTACTTGCTTGTACGCTTTCGCGCCAAAATTATTATACCAACTTATGTGTCGTTTTGCAATACCGTATGCGGTGTATCGGGTATGCTGTTTCTGTTTTTTCAATATTTGCGGCAAATAATTCTTCCATTTGCCGTTATTGATCGGGCTTTTTTATCACCTCCATCGCCGTTCGCACTGCAAGCGACGCGAATGCAGGTTCTTTAATTACGCTGCCGCCGATGCCCAAGCGAGGTATCTTCCTCCCAAAGCGCCGCGCTCGATGCTTTTTTATAAATCGGCAAGAGGCCGGTCACCTCTTAAAATGCGCCGCCCGCAATTGCGGGCGGCGCTCGAAGATCGGTTTATGATCCACGCATGCCCTTTTCAAGGCAAGTCGAGCATCAGTCTTCTATGGGGAATGCCTCGATCGTACCCATAACCTTTCTCATGATGAGAAGCGCATCCGTAAGGTCGATGCTGCCGTCGCCGTTGACGTCGCACCACTCAAGATTCTCTTCGGCGATCTCATCAATGCCGATCAGATAGCGCATGATCAGCAGCGCATCCTCGATGGTGGTCTCGCCGTCGCCGTTCGCATCGCCCCAAACGATTGGCGCTTCAACGGTGAATTCGATCGTCCATACGAAGGCGCCGTCGTCCTCCCAGCTCGTGTAGGAGAAATCAACGTAGGTCTCCTCGCCGTTGATCAGCACGGAGATCTCATCGGCAAACTTGTAGCCCTCGTTCGGAACAAGGTGGACGTACATGCTGTAGGTGGTCTCCACGTTGTCGAATACTGCCGAGGGATCCATCGGACCGAACTCGTTGTTGTCGTACCATTCGACCAGCTCGATCGTGTAGTTCTCGCCGTCGGCCACGGTCACGTCATAGAACGGATTTGCGCCCCACTCGGGAACGACGAAGTCGTTTATCTGAACGCAGTCGATGATCTCGAGCGGCCTTTCAACGGTGAAGGGGCCCCACTCGATCACGAATTCAACGTTGCCTTCAAGCGGATAATAGTCGATCAAATTCGCTTCGGAGCCGTTTACCAAAACCGTGGGAACTTCCACAAACTCATAGCCCTCGTTTGCGGCGAGCCAGATGGAGGCGTAATACTCGGCGGTCGGATCGTCAAACACCGCTTCTTCGGGATCCATCCATTCGCCGTTGCAGTACCAGTCGATGCCGGTAACGGTGTACGGATCATCGGAGTTTGCGGGCTCGGCCTCGCAGTCGGGCGCCTCGCCGAATACGGGTTCGGTCATGCCGATAACGTTTATCTCCTCGATCGGCACGATCTCATCGTATTCGCCCCAGAACTGGACCTGATCGATCCAGAGCTCGTACATATCGTAGCAATGATCGTAGAACGCAAGGTAGATCGTTTCACCCGCGTATTCTGAGAGATCGTACTCAAACAGAGTCCATTCGTCTTCCGAGCCGCCGGTCGCGGCGAGATCGGCTTCGATCAGCGTCATCTCGGCGGTGTCATCGGAGGTTCCGATATAAAGGTCGAATGCCTCAGGGTAGGTTGCATTTGCGTTGGTCGCATAGAAGCTCACCCTTGCGGAGTTTTCGGGAACCTTAAAGGGAGGCGTGATCGCCCAGTTGTCCGCCTGGTAGGAGCCAACGTAGTCCACGAAGGAGTAGGAGAGGATGAATCCGCTGCCCTCATGCGCATACTGAGCATAGTCGTAATTGCCGGGGTTGACGAAGGAATGTACCCAGTTTGTATCTTCGGTGCCGATGAAGTTCCAGCCCTCGAGCTCTTCTTCGCTCTCGAAGTAGTAGCCCACGATCAGGTCTTCGGGAACCGGAGTGGGTACGGGAGTTTCGGTGGGTACGGGAGTTTCGGTGGGCTCGGGAGTTTCGGTAGGTACCGGAGTGGGAGTGGGATCGGGCTCGGGAACGGGCTCGCCCTCCTCGGTGCCTACGAATACGAACATATCCACGTTGACCATGAACATATCGTAGCAATTGAAGTGACGGATTGCAAGGCTTACCTCTTCGCCAACGTACTCCTCGAGGCTGTAGGTATGCTGCTCGTAAATATTGGAGGTGAGGGTGAACTCATCGATGAGCTCGTAGTTTGCAACGTCATTGCCGCTGCCGATGTAAATTCCGACATGCTCGGCGGGATAGCTGGGATCCTGCGCGGCGATATAGAAGCTGAAGTAGGCTTCCGCATCAACTACCTTCTGAGAGGGAGAGATAGCCCAGTTATCGGGATGGAGCGCAGCGCCTGAGTTGTTGTCATAGGATGCCGAGGTCAGGCAGCCAACGCCTTCGTATGCGTACTCTTCGGAGTCCCTTCTCGTCCAGTTGAAGCCATCGCCATCGGCATCGATCAG
>CADBGC010000041.1:14356-22322 GCA_902794055.1 uncultured Eubacteriales bacterium
AACGTCCGCATCGGTCTCGAAGTGGTAGCCCACGTAATATTCGGGAGCCGCAGTGGGCTCGGGAGTCGGGGTGGGCTCAGGAGTCGGGGTGGGCGGCTCGGGAGTGGGCGCGGGGCCTACCTCTTCAACGCCGAAGAACTCGACCTTGTCGAGCTTCACCTCGTACTGGTCGGTGCAGTTATAATGGCGGATCGCAAGATAGACCGTTTCGCCAACGTAATCGGCGAGGCTGAAGGTGTAATTGTTGTAGCCGCCCGCGGAGAAGGTGAATTCATCCACCGGGGTGTAGCTTTCCAGATCAACGCCGGTCGCAATATAGATCGCCACGTGCTCTTTGTAATAGGATGAATTGCTTCTCGGGCCCATGTAGAACGAAACGCCGGAATCCGCGCCGCTAACCTTAACGCCCGGGGAGATGGCCCAGTTATCGGGGTTGAGCGCGCCGCCCTCATAGGAGGCGGAATAGATAAGGCCGGTGCCCTCGTATGCGGGGCGGGAGGTATCCTGCTGGATCCACTTCCAGTTGCTGCCGTCGCCATCGTTATCCACAAACAGCCATTCATCGGCCTCCGCCTGGGACTCGAAGTAGTAGCCTACCATACCCTCGGGAACGGCGGTGGGAGCGGGAGTGGGTGTAACGTCCGCAGTCCTCGTAAGCTTAACTTCATCGATCGCAAAGAAGTCGCCGCTGGGGTTCACGCTGCTGTCCTTGGAGTAGGTGAACTCGATGGTATGCTCGCCGCCAAAGAGAGGCTCTTCAACGGAATAGGTCGCCCATTCGCTGTTCTCCTGGCCCTTTTGGAATATCTGGGCGCCGTCGAGCTTGAATATGCACTTATCCCAAACGCTGCTCGTGCCCTCGCCCATCGCAATATAGTCGAAGGAAAGGACGCAGGCCTCATCGATGGTGAAGGTCGCCGTTACGGTGGAAGAGCTGCTGCCAACGCCCTCGTTGCTGCTCTTTCCGTATTCGCGCTCGTCATCCTGGATCATGCTCCAAGGATAGTCGCCTTCGCTCTCAAAGTTTATGAAAGCGTAGGTGTCCTCGGCGTTCATCGCGGTTGACAGGGGCATTTCCCTATAGGTCGGTTCCTCGGGAGCCTTGATGCCCTCTGCAGGCCTTGCGATCGTTTCGGTGCGCGTATTGGGCAGCGCTTTCTGCGCCGCTTCCGCCATAGCGCCCATCGGCAGCATGGAAAGGACCAATACCGCCGCAACGATAAGACTCAAAAGCTTTTTCATAGTTGTTTCCTCCTGTAAATAATTAATGGCATATATCGACGATATGCATTAACTATATTATATCATCACTTATATATGCTTGCAAGTAAAATATGCCTTTTTTGCAATATATTTTTCCATTTTTTGCATAAACCTAGAAATAACGGCATTTTTCGGGCAGCCGTTCACCTTTCATTATTCACGGTTCGCTATTCGCTATTCGTCAAAAAAAGCCGCCGACCTGCTTTCGCAGGTCGGCGGGAAAATCAAACCGTAGTTAATTCATTATGCTTCCTCTGTGGGGAAGGTTTCGATAAGTCCCATCGCATGGCGGAGGATAAGGAGGGGATCGGCAACGGTGATTTCACCCTCGCCGGTGACATCGGCCTGTGCAAGCTGATCTTCGGTCAGCTCGATCAGACCCATCACGTACCTAAGCGCCATCAGCGCATCGGCGGTGGTAACTTGGCCGTCCATATCCACGTCGCCGAGGATGCCGCTCGGGGGAAGCTCGCCCTCGGTGATCTCAACGTTATCCACCATGAAGCATTCGCCGGGCTTGCTTACGCTGTTGTCCTTATGGAACTTCCATGTGAGGGTATGCTCGCCTGCGGTCATGGGCTCGGAGGTGAACAGCTCCCAATCATTCTGGTAAGCGCCCCAGTAGCCCGCGCGTTCGCCGTCGATCGCGAATTCGCAGTAATCCCAGAAGGTGCCGGAGCCTTCGCCCCAAGCCTGGAACTCGAAGGAAACAACGTCGCCCGCATTCGCGGTGATGGTGGTGGTGAGGATGGATTCGCTGGAGTGTACGCCCGCATTGCCGCTCATGGCGTAGAGCCTGCCGTTATCCTCATCGTTTACAACGATCCAGGGATGCTCGCCTTCGCTCTCGAAGTGGAGCTCGCCGCCCTCTACGTTCAGCGCCTCGTCAAGGGTGGGCTCGGCGGGAGCATCCTCAACCACGAATTCCGTGCTCTCCATGTGGAAGAGATTCGGGAAGGAATAGCAGAAGATCGGAAGGCCGACAAGCTCGCTGCCGCCGTTGATTATCATGTTGGTGTCGTAAACGGGAGCGAACTCATAGCCCTCCTCGGGCGCGAACTCGAATACAACGTAGTATGTGCCGGGGGTGATGACGTAGTCGCCATCGATGATCGCCTTGTTCATGGCGTGCCACTCGACCTTGGTCAGGGTGTAATGCGCATCCTCGGGAACGGAAACGTCCATATCGGGGGTGCCGCCGAGAACGGGCGCATCAAGGCCGATGATCTCAACCGTGTCGATAACGGTGGGTTCGGTGGGCTCGGGCTCCTCACCAACGCCGCTTACCTCGATATAGTCAACGTTTGCACGGAACATATCGGTGCAGTTGTAGTGACGGATAGCAGCCTTGATGGTCTGTCCGGCATAGTCGGAAAGGTTTACGATATACTGAGTATCGGTGCCGGTGAGGGTGCAGTTGAATATCTCATCTCCCCAGGTGCTGCCGCCATCGGTGGAAATGAATACGCCAAGGTACTCGGCAGCATGGGAGGGATCCTGACCCTGTGCCCAGAAGCTGAGCATAGTGCCGTGGAACGCGGGAGTGACGATCCAGTTATCGGGAGTCAGAGCGCCAACATTGTTGACGTAGGACTCGGAAACCGCAAGACCCTGACCCTCATGATATCTCATGCCGTCGGGAGCGGGATATACCCAAGACCAGTTGTTGCCGTCGCCATCCTCATCGAAGAAGCGGAAGCCCTGAGCCACGGGATCGGACTCGAAGTCCCAAATGGTGGCGTTGGGATCCTGATACATGGCTTTAATGGTGGTGTCGGTGTAAACCGCCGCGCCATCGTAACCCCAACCGATGAATACGAAGCCTTCATGCTCGGGAGCGGCGGGGAAGGTGCTCTCGTCGAGAACGGTGCCCGCTTCAACGATCTGAGTGCCGAGAACCGCATTATCGAGGCCGTCAACGAAGGTGACGGTTACGTCGGGCATCTCGATATCATCGATGGAGAGGTCGTTTTTTATATACATGGAGGTGAGCTCAACGCCTCCGGGGCCGATATCGCCAAGCAGCTCGGCGGAGCCGGTCTCGGGATCAACGGCATACAGACCATGGGTGTTCATGTCATAGATCTGCGCCCAATAGATCATATTGGTCTCAAAGTCGTAGGTCATGGACTGAACGTAGTTCGCAGCGATGCCGGTGGGGCCGATGAGAGCGGTGGAGCCGTTGGTGAGGTCGATCGACAAAAGGTTGCCCGCGCCGGTCATGCCGTAGGCATTGCCCTGCTGATCGATGGCAAGAAGAAGCATGATGTTTCCGTTGTCGATGCTCGCCACAACGGTGGGAGCGCCGGTTGCCAGATCAACGGTAACGATCTCGTTGTTTGTGGAAAGACCGTACATGGTCTGGTTCGCATGGTTGTATGCCATACCGATGACACCGCCTACGCTGTCGGCAGTGGTGCCGGGATAGCTTACGGTGTAGGTCTCGGTATCCATGACGTAGAAGCTGTGGCCGGCGCTGCCGTTTGAATGGATGTAGCCGTATACGCTGCCGCCGGCAAATGCGCCTGCCCAAGCCTCGCCGTTCATCGCGCCGAGAACGTTGACGGTTGCGGGATCGTTATCGGAGAAGCCGATCCAGTTGCCCGCAAGACCCGAGTTAGCCAGATCGTAGGTCGCAAAGCCCTCGATGTTGACGACGGGAAGCGCCTCGATAACGGTAACGGCAGCGGTGCAGGAAACGGTGGGAACAGCGTTGCTGGTAACGGTGATGGTGGTGGTGCCCTTGGCAACGCCGGTTACAAAGCCCTCCTCGTCAACGGTCGCGATGGAAGTATCTGCGATCGAGAAGGAAACGGTCTTGTCGACGGCCGCAGCGGGAAGAACCTCGTAGCTAACGTGAACAGTATTGCCTGCGTGAACGCTGACGGGATCAACGCTGATGGATTCCACCATGACGGGCTGACCGACGTAAACGTTATCCACGGCGAAATAGTCGCCGTTCGGGCTTACGCTGCTGTCCTTGGTGTAGGACCAGGTCAGGGTGTGGGAGCCTGCGGTGAGCTCGGTCGCAAAAGCTTCCCACTCGGTATTCTGATAGGCGCCCTTGCTGAAAACAACGGTGCCGTCGATGGCGAATTCACACTTGTCCCAGTAGGTGTAAGCGCCTTCGCCCCATGCCTTGAAATCGAACTGAACGATATCGCCCTCAACAGCGGCGACGGTGGTGCTGACGGCGGAGGTGGAGCTGTTTACGCCCGCATTGCCGCTCATTGCGGCATCGCCGTCGACTACCCAGGGATATGTTCCCTCGGAAACGAACACGAGCTCGCCTCCTTCTACGTTCAGCGCCTCGTTGAGGTCAGCCGCATCGCGGGTGGATTCACGGGGCATCAGGGAAGCGGTCGTATTGGGCCGCTCTGCTCTGCGATTTCCATCGCTTGCGAAAGCCGCTGCGGGGATGATGCTCAAAACCATCATTACCGCCACGAAGATGCTGATGATCTTCTTAGTCATAGTTTTTCCTCCTGTAACGTGATTTCCGGCGCATTCACGCGCCTGAACCGTATTATATCAGCTTGCGCCGCGTGTTTCAAGTGGATTTTGGACTTCTTATTTTTGCTGTCCGCTCGGGCGTTCCCGGGCTTTCCCCCGCCCTGCCGCGTATTTTTCATAAAGCCGCCGCAAAAGCAAGAATCGCCGACCTCCGCAGAAGCGAAGGTCGGCGAGGTTCGTTATTCAATTATGCTGAGTGTGCCGAATATCTCAAGCCTCAGCCCTCTGTGGGGAAGCCGTCTAAAAGGCCCAGCGCCACGCGGAGAATGAGCAGGGCATCAACGATGGTCACTTCACCGTCGCCGTCAACCTCGGCCTGCGCAAGCTGATCCTCATTGAGCGACTCAAGCTCGAGCACGTAGCGCAGCGCGAGAAGCGCGTCCGCGGTGTCCACGTCGCCATCCATGTCAACGTCGCCAATGATGCCGCTCGGGGGAAGCTCGCCCTCGGTGATCTCAACGTTATCAACCATGAAGTAGTCGCCGTTGGGGTTTACGCTGCTGTCCTTATGGTACTTCCAGGTCAGGGTATGCTCGCCTGCGGTAAGGGGTTCGGAGGTGAAGGCCTCCCAGTCATTCTGATAAGCGCCCCAGTAACCGACGCGCTCGCCGTCGATGGCGAATTCGCAGTAATCCCAATAGGTGTTGGTGCCCTCGCCCCATGCCTTGAACTCGAAGGTTACAACGTCGCCCGCGTTCGCGGTGATGGTGGTGGTGAGGATGGAGTCGCTGGAGCTTACGCCGGTATTGCCGTTCATTGCGTAAATCCTGTCGCCTTCCTCAACGGCGGTCCAGGGATAGTCGCCCTCGCTCTCAAAGTGGAGCTCGCCGCCCTCTACGTTCAGCGCCTCGTCAAGATCATGCTGCACGGGAGGCTCGGTGGGATCGACCGGAGGTTCGGTGGGGTCAACGGGGGTCTGTCCGCCCTCGCCGAAGAACTCGACCTGGTCGAGCCAGATCTCGTACATATCGTAGCAATGATCGTAGAACCCAACGTAAACGGTCTGACCCGCATAGTCGGAGATGTCGATCTCGTAATGAGTCCACGGATCGTCGTAGCCGGTGTTCGGCGAAATATTGCCCTGAAGGAGTGTCATCTCGGCGGTCTCGTCGGAGGTGCCGATATAAACGTCGAATGCCTCGGGGTAGGCTACGTTCGCATTGGTCGCATAGAAGCTTAAGCGAGCGGAGCCTTCGGGAAGGGTGACCGCAGGAGTGATCGCCCAGTTGTCGGCCTGGTAAGCGCCAACGTAGTCCACGAAGGAGTAGGACATGATGAAGCCGCTGCCCTCGTGTGCGAACGAAGCGTAATCATAACCGCCGGGGTTGTCGTTGGAATGCACCCATTCGGTGTCGACAGCTCCAGCCCTCGAGCTCGTCTTCGCTCTCGAAGTAGTAGCCCGCGATCAAACCTTCAACGGGCTCGGGCGTTACCGGGGGCTCGGTGGGGTCTGCCGGAGGCTCGGTGGGATCCACGGGAACCACATCGCCGCTGACCTCGATATCATCGATAACGGCGATGAACATGTCGTAGCTGTTGTAGTGGCGGAACGCAACGTTGATGGTCTGTCCGTCATAAGCGGAAAGATCAACGGTGAACTGCTGGTAGGAAGTGGGAGTCATCTGACCGAAGAGCTCGTCGCTCCAGGTGCTGCCGCCGTCGGTGGATACGTATACACCGATGAAATCATTGGAGTAGCTGGGATCCTGCGCGATCATCCAGAAGCTGATGGAGCCGCCGGTGAACGCCGGAGTAAGCATCCAGTTGTCGGGGGTGAGCGCCAAGCTGGAATCGTTGTTGTAGGACTCGGATGCCGCAACGCCGTCGCCGCTGTGAGCGCTGTAATTGCCGTAGCCGGTGTTCATGTGCCAGTACCAGTTGTGGTTGTCACCATCCTGATCGAGGAAGGTGAAGCCCTGAGCCTCAGGATCGGTCTCAAAATCCCAAGCGACATCCTTCTCTGTCGCAGGAGAGGACTTCTCTGTCGCAGGAGAGGACTTCTCGGTTGCGGGAGAAGAGGATCTCGCCGCATTGCTCGCGAGTGCCGCTGCGGGGATGATGCTGAGGATCAGCATGGCCGCAACGAAGATGCTGATTAGCTTCTTGTACATGTTTTTTCCTCCAAAAAAGTATTTCGGCTCGGCGCGCCTGAGCGGATGCTCCGCCGCATTCACGCTCTGCCGCAGTAATAGTATACCATATTCTAAATGCGCTTTCAATGCGTTTGGAGCGGAAACGGTATTTTTTTGAAAAAAGACGGCTTTCGCAGCGGATACGGCTTAAAAGCGCGCTGCGCCCGAAAAGCATTCACCGCTCACTTTGCCCTGTCTCCCCCAATCTTCAGTAAAAAATATCAATAATAATACGGGAATTCCATCCTCAACTATTCACCATTCATTATTCACCATCCATAAAAGCTCCGCCGACCTGCTCTCGCAGGTCGGCGGTCTGCCAAATCACTTATTGTTCCGTTTGCTGTCGCTTACGGATTATCGATGGGGAATGCCGCTATAACGCCCATTACATAACGCTGGATGAGCAGGCAGTCGATCATGGTAACTTCGCCGTCGCCGTCCACGTCCGCCTGTGCGAGCTGCTCTTCATCGAGCTCATCAAGACCCATAACGTACCTGAGTGCGAGAAGCGCATCCGCGGTGGTCACTTCGCCGTCGCCGTCCGCATCGCCGATGATATCCGCTTCGGGCTCCTCAACGAGAAGGTCAACGGTCTCAATATGGAAGGAGTCGGAGCCGGAGAAGCAGTAGTAGGACATAACAAGCTCGCTGCTGCCGTTGATAAGCATGGTGGTTTCGGAAACCTCGCCGAACACATAGCCCTCATTCGGCGCGAACTCGAATACCACGTAGTAAGCGCCGGGAACGAACACGAAGTCGTCTGCGAGGGAACCGTGCCCATTGTACCACTCAACGAGCGTCACGGTGTAGGGCGCGCCTTCGGGCACGGAAACGTCGAAATCGGGGTTGCTGCCGAAAACGGGTTCTTCGAAGTCGATAACCTCAACGGTGTCGATAATGATGGGCGCGCTCACGGTGAACTGCTCCGTGAATACCGCAAGCTGAGTATCCGAATTGAACTGTAATCCGCCGTATGAGTCGATGATAATGCTGATTCCTCCGCTCCTGTCGAACGTGTGGCCTTCATCCGCTTCGAGGTTGATACGCATACGATA
>CADBGC010000042.1 GCA_902794055.1 uncultured Eubacteriales bacterium
CGAGGCATTGGTTATGTCGATCTGCTTTGCGAAGTTATCGACTACCGCGATCTCCTCGGGGGAAAGCTGGGAGTTTGCAACGATCAGCTCCTCGACCGACTTAACGGGCTCGGCGGGCTGCGTTTTTTCCTCCTCAACGGGGGTGGGATCGAGGGTAAGAACGGGGATGTTGGTGGTCTTTTCTTCCATTTTGGGTTATCCTTTCATATTGCAAATAATTATTTTATTCGGATCACTGATTCTTGATGGATTTGCCGTTTACCATCGAATCGAGCACGGCGATATCGGAGCTGATGTCGATGGCTTCGCCCGCATAGAGCGAATCAAGGCTCGTTTCAAAGCTTCTTGCTATGGTTTCGGCGTTGGTTTCGATGCGTTCCTTTATCTCCTTGAGGTTCTCGCCCTGATAGCCCGCATCCTGCTGCATGGCGTAGCCCTCCATGAGCTTGACCGAGGTGGGCAGATAATAGGTCAAAAACCTTCTCATGCTGCGCGCCTTGGTGGGGTTCTTCGAAAGCTCCGCAAGGATGCCGTCCCCCGCCTTGACCATTCGATCGATGGCGGCGGTTACGTTTTCATCGGGGATTCGCTCGTTGAGCTTACGAAGGGCAACGATATGCGCATCCGCCTTTTGCGATAAGATACCCGATGAGGCAGACGGCTGCCGATACGAGTATGCCCCAAATACGGTAGAGCGGGAAGATAAGCCCGCAGATCACCACGAGCGCCGCGGTTATCCAAAGCGGCATCGCGCTTTTGATCCGTTTTTCAACAGTCCTGTGCATTTCGGCCATTTCTGCTCCTTTCATATCGATAAAACGATCCATACATTTGTTCGCATCCCGAGGGATGCGGCGCGGGAGCTCGGGCTCGGAAAAGCCCGCATCCTCTCCCATGCTGATTATACCATTCCGCCATGGCGTTTTCAACAGTTTTTGCACCCGGCCGCCCCGCAATACCGCAGGCGAAAAAACTAAATATGAAGAATTATTCGCTCTTCAAAAAAATGTCACAGGCAACACATATCTTTTCCATAAGTTCCCGCTTTTTTCACGCATTTACGGCAATAGCAGGCACCTTCATAAAAAACGCAATAAAATCCTGAAATGTACCAATCATTGTTGTATATTATTTCGCACTGCGTATGGTATTGATAACTTCGCGAAAGTATAGTATACTACTTCTGATTAAGGTATGCTCATTTGGGTATGCTGCACTCAAAATGATTTTTATTTATGATTGGAGGAGCCAACTATGAAACAAGCTTCCCTAAAGCTCCTGCGGATGTTTATCGCCGCCGCGCTCGTTATCTGTCTTTGCTTTACGGTCGCCATTGCTGCGGTCGGTTCTGCGGAGCAAAATTCCCCCGAGCCGGCTGCCCCTGCCGCTGTATCCGCGTCCGAAGCCGCTGATGATGCTGTTGATGCTGCGCCAAGCGAGTGTCTGCCCGATGAAAATGCGGATCCCGTGCTCTTTAGTTGGGAGCGCTCTACCAAGGCGATGCTTTTGCTTGAAAACGGTCCGCTTAAGATGCGCGGCTATAAAACCGTGGAAGGTCATCACGCCAGTTATACCTGCCCTATATATCCCGACTTTTATGGCGGTGCCTATTTTGAACCGGACAAGGATACTCTGTATGTATATCTTACCGATATCTCCATGCGTTCGAAGCTTGAGAAAACTCTCGGCGAGTATAAGGATTGCGTTATATTCCTTGAAGCCGAGCTAAACCTGAATGAGCTTCTCTCGCTTGCGCAAAACACTGCTTGCCTGCTCAGCGCCGCAGGCTATGAAGTATTGACCTACGGTACTGACGAAATAAATCACAAGGCTGCTATAGACGTATTCCATGAGGATTATGAGGCGGCAAAGGCGTATCTTGAGACCTCCGGCATAGAGCATCTTGATTTTATAACGCTGGATTGTATGTACGGCAAACCGATTTTACTTCCCGGTGAAGTTCATGAGAGTGCCCGCTTGCCCTATGAATTCGATGATATCGAGCGCGAATAAACCAAATCAACTACAAGCTTGTGCGGCGGGATCAAACTTTATGATTCCACCTACTCTAACCGTTTCTCTCTCGGTGTGTGCGGAAAGTACAATGGCTACAATGCGTTTATCACCTGCGGTCACGGTTTGAATAACGGAGATCCGATTCGGTATGATCTTGGCGGAAGAACCGTCGGCACTATTGTAAAGAATGTTTTTCAAAACGGCGGCATTGGTGACTATTCCATTGTCAAGATCAATAACAATTTGTTTTCCCCTACCTATAATGTGCGTAATATCCCGATGTATAAGGCTTATACGGCTACTAATCATAACGGTCAGACCGTAACGGTTAAAGGCAGCAACTATTTAAATGGAAAAGGGCAAGTTGTAAAATCAAACGTTGCTGTTGATTATGATATGGGTAATAATATATACTGCACTGTGAATGGTTTGAATATCGTTAACACGACCTCCGGAAGGGCTTTATCCGGAGATAGTGGCGGTGCTTGTATAAACGACAATACCTTTTACTGAGTGCTTAGCGGTGGGTTAGATAATGGCAGTACTACTATTAAATTTTTTTATTCCCCCATCCATTTGGCCATGAACGCCGGTTTTTCGCTTTATCCTCATCCGCATTCCTATGCATACGTTGATTACAATGCAACCTACCACAAATGTATATGTACTCTTTGCGGCTTCTATGTTTTACAAAAACATAGTGACACTTGGGACAGTTCAAATAACTGTTGCTTCGTATGCGGTCATAGCTAAGCAAGCTATGTGGGAATAAGTCAGAATTCTTTGCGGACTATATCTTTATAGTCCGTTTTTTACTTGCAGCAGGAATTCAGAAACGGTGCCTTTTTGTGTTGCGAACATTCGCGCTATTTTTTTAAAATCCTGAAACGCTGCCGATTTGCTCTTGCTTTAGCCCATGCGCTATGATAAAATATTATGATAACGGCATCGCTTGAAGCGTTTGGTTTGCGCCGATGCGGAGCCGAAAGAGCAATACTTTTAAGAAAGCGAATTACGTCCATGAAAGCGAACCTTAGGCGCATAGCCGCCCTTCTTGTTTGCGCATCCGCGCTGTTTTCCCTCGCTGTTTTCTCCGCCTGCAATAAGGACGGCGGCGGCAACACTCCCAAGCCCGACGGCGGCTCCGAGCTGAGTGAAGCGCAGCGGGCGAATATACTTGCGATAAGCGAGGCCTTCATCGAAAGCGGCAAGGTCTACAACAGCGAATACGCGCTCACCGTCAGGGAGATAGAGCAGTTCATCTATTACCTTTACAATGACGAGCTCAAGCCCGAATCGGACGGCTACGCAAAGGTTTCCGGCACGGATTCCGCCGAGCGCCTTAAAATGTATTTCGGAATCGCAAACCTGCTCCACACGCAGAAGAATTCCGGGGCTCAGGATTTCTATTATGCGAACGGAACCTACTTTGTTAAAACCAATTCGCCCGTTGTGACCTCCGCCGAGATAGCCTCCGTTAAGCTGAACGAGAACGGCAACCGCGAGGTTCTCGTTAAGGCCGTTTGCGCAGACGATGCGCGCGTGGAGCTTGACTTCGTTTTCAAGCTTGAGGGCGATGATACACTCGTGCTCTCCTGCACAAGATACGACGAAAAATAAGAGTCTTTGCCGTGCACGGCGAAGCATTACCCGCAAAAAGCTTTTTGAGGTGAACCATGGGAAGGATGAGACTTCTTTCAAACGTTATAAACAGCGCCTCCGGTCAGGTGGAGGGCTTCTGCATTATCAAATCCGTTCAGCTCAAGCTGAACGTCAAGGGTGCGGAGTATCTTGATTTCATGCTTGCGGATGCCGACGGCGAGATCAACGCAAAGCTTTGGGATTACCAGAGCACCGTTCACGGCACCTATTCCGCAGGCGAAATAATCAAGATTCGCGGCACGATCAACGTTTACCGCGATCAGGAGCAATTGAAGATCGACCGCATCCGCAAGATGAACGACAGCGACGAAGTGGATATCTCCACCATAGTTGCCGAGCCGCCCATCGACGGCGAGCTGCTCTACAAGGCGCTTTACGATTTCGCGGGCACCTTCGATGACCCCGATATCGCAACGCTGACCCGCTATCTGCTTGCCGCGAATAAGGATCGCATCGCGAAATACCCCGCCGCACTGCGCCTGCACCACGCGCACAAGGGCGGCCTCGTGTTCCACACACACACGATGCTCGAGGTGGCAAAGAAGATGGTGGAGGTCTACTCCCCCATCTATCCCGAGCTTTCGAGCGACCTTGTTTACGCGGGCGTTATCCTGCACGATATCGCAAAAACCACCGAGCTGGACGTGGGCCCGCTCGGGCTTGCGACTGCGTATTCGCCCGAGGGTCAGCTGCTTGGGCATATCACCATGGGCGTGAACATGATCGAGCTTGCGGCGATGGAGCTCGGCATTCCAAACGAAAAGGCGATGCTGCTCGCGCATATCCTGCTCTCCCACCACGGCGTTCCCGAATTCGGTTCGCCCAAGCCCCCGATGTTTCCCGAGGCGGAGATCGTTTCCACGGTGGACACGCTCGATGCGAAGCTCTACGAAATGTTCGACGTTCTTGCAAGCGTTCAGATCGGCGGCTTCTCCGACAGGCAGTGGGCGCTCGATAATCGTCTTTTGTACCGCCACGGCCACGGCATCGTGAAGAGCGAGGACGAGGGCGCGGAGCTTTAAATCCATTCAGGCTGCGCAATAATCGTTGATATAAAAAAATTCAATCGAAAGAATCGGTATAATTAAAATGGAAAAACAGAAAAGACTTTTTACCTCCGAATCCGTTACGGAGGGACATCCCGACAAGGTCTGCGACAGGATCGCGGACACGGTTCTTGACGAAATGCTCAAGAACGACCCCAATTCCCGCGTTGCCTGCGAATGCTGCGCCACCACCGGCATGGTGATGGTCATGGGCGAGGTAACCACGGATTGCTACATCGACATTCCGAGGCTCGTTCGCGACGTTGTGCTCGACATTGGCTACGACAAGCCCGAATACGGCTTCGACGGCAATGCGCTCGCCGTTATCAGCGCGCTCAACAGCCAGTCCGCCGATATCGCGATGGGCGTTGATAAGAGCCTTGAAGCGAAAAACGGCGAAACGGGAGATGCACTCGACATCGGCGCTGGCGATCAGGGCATGATGTTTGGCTTTGCCTGCGATGAAACTCCCGAATGCATGCCTCTTCCCATCAGCCTTGCGCACAGACTTACCAAGAGGCTCACCGAGGTTCGCAAAAGCGGCATCGTTTCAAATCTTCGCCCGGACGGCAAGAGCCAGGTAACGGTCGAATACGACGACGAAAACCGCCCCGTGCGCGTTGACACGGTCGTGATCTCCACCCAGCATGATCCCGAGGTCGATATGGAACAGCTTCGCGCCGAGATAACCGAGAAGGTCATCAAGGCCGTGATCCCCGCTGAGCTCATGGATGAGCACACCAAGATCTATGTGAACCCGACCGGCCGCTTCGTTATCGGCGGTCCTCAGGGCGATTCCGGTCTCACGGGCAGGAAAATAATCGTCGATACCTACGGCGGCTACGGCCGTCACGGCGGCGGCAGCTTCTCGGGCAAGGATCCCACCAAGGTTGACCGTTCCGCCGCGTATGCCGCCCGCTATGCCGCAAAGAATATCGTGGCACAGGGCTATGCAAAGCGCTGCGAGATACAGCTTGCCTACGCGATCGGCGTTGCAAAGCCCGTTTCCCTGAGGGTGGACACCTTCGGCACCGGCATCATGCCCGACAGCGAGCTTGAAGAGATGCTTTCAAGGAGCTTCGACTTCCGCCCCGCCGCGATAATCCGCCATCTCGGCCTGCGCCGTCCCATCTATTCAAAGACCGCCGCATACGGTCACTTCGGCAGAGAGGACTGCGGCTTCCCTTGGGAAAAGACCGATCTGGAGTTTAGAAAATAAGCCATAGGGCGCATCCGCACGGCTTTATAACGAAAAGCAGACCGCCGAAGCTTTATCCCGCTCGGGATACGACTTCGGCGGTTTAGCTTGCGCCGCCTTGTTCGCGTTAATAAAAAGTACACATTTTACGGCTTTACAAACCATGTAAAGTATAGTATACTTCCTTATGCATACATATAGTTCGGAGGCAACAAATGACCGATCCCGTATCCATACTCAAGGAACTCAAAAAAGCGGTTGTGGGCAAGGACGAAGTGCTTACGATGGCGCTTATTTCCATCCTCGCGCGCGGCCATATCCTCATCGAGGATATTCCGGGCGTAGGCAAAACCACTATGGCGCTTGCATTCAGCAAGGCGCTCGGCCTGGACTATCAGCGCGTGCAGTTCACGCCGGACGTTCTGCCCTCGGATATCGTGGGCTTCTCCCTTTTCGACAAGCAATCCGGCAAGATGGTCTATAAGCCCGGCGCCATTCTCTGCAACCTTTTCCTTGCGGACGAGCTGAACCGCGCCACGAGCCGCACCCAGAGCGCGCTTCTTGAGGCGATGGAGGAGGGCAGTGTCACGGTTGACGGCGAGACCCATCCCGTGCCCGATCCGTTCATCGTTATCGCAACCCAGAACCCCGTCGGCTCGAGCGGAACGCAGCTTCTGCCCGAATCCCAGCTCGACCGCTTCATGGTCAAGCTTTCGCTCGGCTACCCCGACCACAATCACGAGCTCGATCTTCTAACGCGCAAGCAGCTCGGCAATCCGCTCGAGACCGTCAATTGCGTTGCAAACAGGCAGGAGCTTGCCGCAATGAGGCGCGAGGTGGACAGGGTCTATACCGATAAAAAGATCCTCGACTACACCATAAGGCTTTCAAACACCTCACGCTCCCACGAATCCCTCATCCACGGCGCAAGCCCCCGCGCTTCGCTGGCGGTCATCGCCATGGCAAAGGCGGCGGCATGGGTGCAGAACCGCGATTACGTCGTTCCCGACGACGTGGAGCTGATCTATCCCTGCACCGTTGCGCACAGACTCGTGCTTACGCCCGAAGCGAAGTCCTCCGGCAAAACGCAGCAGTCCGTGCTCGATGAGCTCCTTTCAAGAACCCCCGCTCCCTCCGTAAAATAATGGCGGTTCGGCGCATAATCTACATAGCGCTGCTTGCACTTGCCGCGCTCTATCATTTCGCTTACGGACAGTATGCAACGCATTACATACTGATATTTTTCTTATGTCTTCCCCTGCTTTCTCTGCTCGTGAGCCTGCCCGCTGCGCTAACCTCAAAGGCCTCCCTTGTGGGCGGCTTGGACGTGCACAGGAATTCCGAGGGCAACGTTCTGCTCGAGCTCAACTGCAAGTTTTTCCTTCCTCCCGAGGCTTGGAGCATCACGGTTGAGGAAAAGAATCTTTTCACAAATCAAGCCGGCTCGCCGCAGACCATCAAAACAGGCGGAATGAACACGCTCACCAAGAGCTTCCATCCCGACACCACGCGCCTCGGCACCATACGCTACCGCATAAAAAAAGCTCGGGTATACGACTATCTCGGGCTGTTTCCCATACCCGTTAGGCGCAGCGGCGCGGCGGAATTCACCGTTTTGCCCAATATCGAGCGCCCGAATCCCGAGCCCGAGCTCGACGACCCCTCAACGCTTCATTTCAAGCCCAAGCCCCTCGGCTTCTCCGAGGAGCACGAGCTTAGGGAATACCGCGCGGGCGATCCGCTGAACCTTGTTCATTGGAAGCTCTCGGGCAAGATGGACGAGCTTATAATCCGCGAGCCTCAGGAGGTTATAAGAAAAAAGATCTTGCTTTCCGCCGATCTTCCCGCCAATTATTCGGATCAGCAGAGCGTTATAGAGCAGCTCAGGTATCTGAGCGAGGAGCTGATCGAAAAGGAAATTCCGTATAGGCTCGTTTTCGGTGCGGATATGCTCGATATCACCTCCAACGACGAATTCAACGAGTTCATAAAGGAAAAACTCTCAAATCCCATGAATGCCCGCTACGCACCCGGCGTTCCCCTCGGAGGGGATACGCTTATCTACCGCATCCGTCCTTCAAAGGGGGTGGAAGCATGAACAGCCGCAGGAAAAAGCCCTATTGGAGCATATTCGTGAACGCCCTGCTCGTTTGCTGCGGCGTGCTTGCGGCCGTGCTGACCGTTCCAAGCTCATACGGCGTTGAATTCGAGCTTCCCACGCTCATCTACGTTGCGCTTCTGTTTTCCCTGCTCCTTTGCGCGATCCTTCATCTTGCTAAAAGACCGCTCTTCCCGATGCTGCTTTTCCTTTTGGCAGTTTCGGTCTACGTGATTTTGGATTGGGCGCATATTAAATCGGGCATTAAAATTTTTTATTACGCGTTAATGCGGCCTCCTTCCTCTATCTTCCCGTTCCTTCCCGTTCCCAAGGAACCGAACTTGCCTCATATACTCGTTGCCTCCCGCGTTACCTCGTTTTTGATCGCGATCGAGGCGATCGTGGCGGTGCTTATTTCGCTCGCGGTGATAAAGAGCAGCTCCCCCCTTCCCGCGATACTCGTGCTGCTCCCCTCCGTGTTTTTGAGCATGGTCTATACGGACTGCTCGCCCGTGCTGTACTCGGTGATACTCCTCGTTGTTTACTTCGGCGGCGTTCTGCTCGGGCACGGCATCAAGGGCAGCACCAAGAAGCACGCGATGGCAAGGCTCGTGTTCCTGCTGCTGCTAACGGTGCTGGCTTTTGCGCTTCGTGCGCTTTCGCCCGAGAAGAGATACGTTCCCATCCCATACGAGCAAAGGCAGTACGTTCTGGGCGAACGCTTCGGGCGTGTTCAGGACGGCGTGCTCTCGCTGTTTTCAAGCAACCCGAAGGAGTACGGGCTCGACTCGATAAACGACCGACTTGTGAGCGACTCCAAGGCTTTCTCCGTCAGCTCCACGGCGGCGGGCTCCTTCCTTATGCGTACCCACTCCTACGGTCTGTATAAAAGCAACAGCTTCGCCGTATCGCCCGAATACGGCGGCGATTGGCGCTCCATGCATGAGCTCGGAAGCACGCAGCAGGGCGATTCCGCAACGATCTCCGTTCAGGGCGCGTTCACAAACGAGCGCGTGGTGCCTTACGCATTCCGGCCGGATGCATACGTTAAGGTGGAGGAGGGCTTCGTTCGCTCCTACGGCGAAACCTCGTATGCATGGCGTTTCATTCCCGATCTGCGCTTTACACCGGTAAACGGCGGCAAGGCGGAGAACGAATACTATCTCTTTGCGCTCAATAACTACACCATGCCCGCCGGCAAGCAGAAGGATGAGCTTATAAAGCTTATGGACAAAAGCTTCCCCGTGGTTCTCGGCATTGCCCCCACTCTATCGAAATATGTCGATCACGTTAAAAAGGCCGATGTATACGGCGCAGCACTCGCGGTCGTTGATAAGGTTCGCAGCTTCGGTTCCTACACGCTCACCCCGGGCGCAACGCCGAGGGGCAGGAGCCTTGTTGAATACTTCATTTCGGATAATAAGCAGGGCTACTGCGTACACTACGCATCCGCAGCAACGGCGTTCCTTCAGGCATTGGACATTCCCGCCCGCTTCACGATAGGCTACCGCGTGGACGTTGCCGAAGCGGATACCTGGCAGGATATCACCAAGGAAGCCTCCCATGCATGGGTGGAGATATACATAAAGGGCGTTGGCTGGGTACCTCTTGAATGCACCCCCGGCTTCCCCGGAACTAACAGTTATACCCCGGCTCATGGCAATTACGCCGAGCCCACTCCCACGCCGGAGCCCACTCCCGAGCCATCGCAGGATCCCGATGAGCGCGAAACCAGGCCTCCCGTGACCGACGAGCCCGACGAGATCGTGAAGCCCTCGCGCAATCCGCGCGAATCCGCAACTCCGAGACCCAGTCCCTCCCCCACCCCCGCAAACGGCGGCAGCGGCGGAGGAAGCGGCAGAGCCAAGGACAATTCGCTGCTGTGGCTGATTATACCGCTCGGCATTATCGCGCTTAGGTTGCTTATCGGCTTCATTGTGGACAGGATACGCAAGCATCGCTTCGAGCAGAGCGATCCGAACGCCGCTGTGCTCTGCATGCTTCGCTACTTGAGAAGGCTTGAACGCTACGGACTGCCCCCCGAGCCCGATGCCAAGGAGCTGGGCGAGGAGGCCGCATTCTCCAACCACTCCATGAGCGCCAAGCAGAAGCGGCTCATCGAGCGCTGTGACGGCGTGCGCCGCTCGGCTTTCAAGAAAAAGCCGCTCAAGCGCCTCCTGCTCAGAAGGATACTGTTCCGATTGTAAGATTTCTTTAAGAAACGGCAAAACGCTCCCCCGACCGAAAATCGGGAGAGCGTTTTTTCTTTCAATCCGCAAAGCCCTCGGGCAAATTCTCGAAGATAACGCGAATAGCGCCGTCCTCCGCCTTTTCGGGCTGCGATTTGATGTAGTCAAGAAGCGCCTTGACCGCGCTGAGCCGATCGGACGGCTTGAGCTCCGTGTCGTTCACCATGGAAATTATGGTGTCCAGCGCAAGCTTTCTGAGCCGCTTTTCGCTCGACGGGCTTCTTCGCTTCCTTTTTGCCTCGGTATGCTCGCTTTCAGGGATCATCTTCCCCTTCACCTCGCTCCTTTCCTCGGCGCTGCCCCATCTTTATTATACCATGAAACGGCGCCCCCTTTCAAAGCTAAAAGCCGCACGAAAACGGCTGACGGGCGCGCGCAATACCATTTTCAAGTTTAAAAGTCAATACGCTGCCTGTGCATTTTTATGCATATTAAAGCGCCCCTTATTCCTTGTCCGCAGGTCTTGAAAAATGATAAAATATTATTAGGGGGTCGCTTTCGACCCTTCATAAAAAACTTAATAAGCCAACGCAAGCGCTTTTCACCGTCCGTGCGTCACGTTCCGCCCTTCGCCGTCACCCCATTCGGCGCAGGGATAAAATGCATCAAAGCAGTTTAAACGCACTTAATTCAGCAAGTCGCCACACCCCGTCTTTTCGCGCACGGGCGGTGCGAAAGCGCGGCACTCAAAACCAAAACGACCACAAAAGAACAGGTGATAAAGCTTATGGATCTTATTCTGCACGGCGAACCGAACGAGCGGCAGAGGGAGTTTTTTCTCTCCCGCGCAAGGCACACCGCCTACGGAGGCGCGCGCGGCGGCGGCAAGAGCTGGGCGATGCGAAGAAAATTCGTGCTGCTCGCGCTCCGCTACCCTAACCTGAACCTGCTTTTACTGCGCCGCACCCTGCCCGAGCTGCGCGAGAACCATATCGTGCCGCTTCAAAGGGAGCTTTACGGCACGGCGGACTACAACGGCACCGAGCGCGTTTTCCGCTTCCCCAACGGCTCAAGGATAAAGCTCGGCTACTGCGACAGCGCTCAGGACGTTTACCAGTATCAGGGGCAGGAATACGCGGTGGTGGGCATGGAGGAGGCAACGCATTTCACCGAGGAGCAGATGCGCTTTCTGACCACCTGCAACCGCACCACGCGCAAGGATTTTTCGCCGAGGATGTACTATACCTGCAACCCCGGCAACGTGGGCCATGCATGGGTGAAGCGCCTCTTCATCGACAGGCAGTACAACGCCTCGGAGAACCCCGCGGACTATCTCTTCATTCCCGCGCGGATCTACGACAACGCGGCGCTTATGAACGCCGATCCGGGCTATGTTCGCCAACTCATGGCGCTGCCCGAGGACCTGCGCAGGGCGCATCTTGAGGGCGATTGGGACGTGCACGCGGGGCAGTATTTTCGCGAATTTTCAAGGGAAAAGCACGTTATACAGCCATTTGAGATACCCAAGAGCTGGCGGCGCTTCCGCTCGATGGACTGGGGCTACAACGATCCCTGCTGCGTGCTCTGGCATGCGGTGGACGGCGAGGGCAGGGTGTTCACCTACCGCGAGCTCTACGTTCGCTATATGCGCGCCGACCTCGTGGCAGGCGAGGTGAAGAAGCTTTCCGAGGGCGAAAGCATAGCCTACACCGTGGCTTCGCCCGATATGTGGCAAAAGCGCGGCGCACTGCTTGCAAGTAGCGGCGGCTTTGAGGGCGAAACGCTTGCGGAGCTGTTTATGAGTGCGGGGCTTGCGCTCACTCCTGCGGACAATTCGCGCATTTCGGGCTGGAATCGCATCCGCGAATACCTCGCAATGAAGCCCGACGGCTTTGGCGGCGAAAAACCGATGTGGCAATGCTTTGAAAACTGCACGAACCTTATCCGCCAGCTTCCGATGCTCGAGTTCGACAGGCTGAACCGCGAGGATGCAGCCGACGGCAACGACCACGCGCCCGAAGCGCTACGCTACGGCCTTATGAGCCGCCCGCACGGCAGCCGCGAGCCCGTGATAGTCAAGAAAAGAGCGTACGATCCGCTGAGCCTGCCCGAAACGGGAGCGAGCTGGTATTCGAGTTGATATCTTGTCGGCAACCACAAGCGAAAGAAAGGAACAGATATGAGAAACGAAACAAACAAAAGCTTCAGCCCCGCTTACGGAGCGGTGGCGCAACCCACGCGGTCGAGCGGCAAGGCCGAGGAAACAGAGGCGCTTTACGCGCTTTTCAACGAATTCTACACCGCATATGCGGGCGAACGCGCAAGGCTCGATAAATGCGAACGAATGTATCGCGGCGAGCATTGGTACGATGTGCCGATGGGCGAAAAGGGCGAGCCGCGCCCCGTTACGCCGGTTCTGCAGAGCACGATCGAGAACGTTCGCGCCGACCTTGTGGACTATCTGCCCGAGGCGATAGTAAGCTCCGATGCGCCCGAATACGATGCGCTTTCGGAGATATTCACCCATATAATCCACGAAAACCATCTGCGCTGCGCCTACGACGAGGAGTATCTCAAGATGACACACGATCTGCTCGTGGGCGGCTACGGCGTTCAGCAGATAGGCTTTGATGCAGCAGCGAACGGCGGCATGGGCGGCGCGTACATTCGCCACGTGGATGCGCGAAGCGTGCTGTTCGACCCGCTTGCAAGCGAGCTTCAGGACGGCAGGGCGGTTTTCAAATTCGCCCACCACACGCGCGACTGGTTCACTCAGCACTACCCCGACAAGGCTGCGGAGCTTCGCGAGGACGGCTTCATGTTCGACACGCCCGAGGAGCAGCTTCTGACCGCAGACTGCGAAAAGACCATTCTTCTGATCGAATGCTGGCGCAGGGTGTACGATGCAAAGCGCGACAAATACGCCGTTCACATGATGCTGCTTGCGGGCGGCATGATGCTTGAGGACAGCCGCGACACGCGCCCCGAGGGGTATTTTTCGCACGGCGAATATCCGTTCGTAATAACAAAACTGTTTGAGCGCAAGGGAAGCTGCCTCGGTTACGGCTTCGTGGATATGTTTGAAACGAGCCAGCGCAATTCGGATAAGCTCGACCAGATCGTGATGAAGAATGCGCTGCTTGCAAGCCACAACAAGCTGCTTATCACGGGCGCAAGCGGCTTCGATCCCGCCGACCTGCGCGACTGGTCGAAGGAGGTGCATCAGGGCGACAACCTCAACGGCATCTCGTGGTTCGCCACCGCTCCCCTGCCCTCGTATATGCTGCACTACATCGCCGAGATGCGCAACTCCATCAAGGAGGAATCGGGCGCAAACGAATTCGCGCGCGGCATGACTCACGCGGGCGTAACGAGCGGCACGGCTATCGCCGCATTGCAGGAAGCCTCGAGCAAGCGCTCAAGAATGGCGGCGAGGAATATCCACGCCGCGTTCCGCAAGGCGGTTTGCCAGGAGATAGAGATCGAGCGCGAATTCACGCTTCGCGAGCGCTGCGAAAAGAGCCTCGCCGCGATAGGCTCCGAGCTGGGCATGGATCAAAGAGCCGCGAATATCGCCAAGCTTTCCGCAATAGAAAAAGCGCTCGATCTGCTCAAGGATCTGCCCGCAGAGTTTCGGGTCACGGTCAAGGTGGTCAAGGAAAACGCATTCTCGGTGCTGAACAACAACGAAACCGTTTTCCGCCTCGTTTCGGCGGGGATGATAACGCCGGACGTGGGCCTGCAGCTGCTTATCTTCGATGGCAAGGATCAGGCCGTGCAGCTTATGAAGTCAAAGGCGCTTGAGCTGGCGCTTGCCGCGGCAGCGGGCGCGGGCGGCACGAATAACGGCAATAACACGCCGTAAAAGCGAATAGTATTCCATGCGTTTTTCTTCCATTCGCCGCTCCTTTGGTCGTATCCGTCCAAGGGGGCGGCGTTTTTTGTTATTGTGCGGTTATCGGCGGCGCGGCTTGCTCCGCTTTCCGCGAACAAGAAAATTTATTCGGGAAATACAAATTTATCCGATAACGACATGGACACTCGTGCTTTCTTTATGCTATAATGCAAACAGCGTTGATGCTTGATGCAATTGAGCCCGCCACTTGGGAACCATGTTGGCTCGTCTGCATCTGTTCCCTTAAAAAAAGCTTTGGAAAGGATTTATGAGCAATGAAAAAAAGAACTTCGTTTCCCCGTTTTTTCACCGCCGCCGCTATGATACTTAGCATACTCGCGGGTGCGCTGCTTGTTTCCTGCGCGGGAAATAAAAAGGAGCCCGTTGTGCCGCCAATGCGGATGACCGAGTATCCGGCCGACAGCTCCCTCGGAAACGTTCCCGGCACGGTACAGGAGGCAATCGAGCGCTCCGATGCCGTCGCCATGGTTCGCATTGGCGATTGGCTCGGTGAAACGACCGATAAGCTGACTACACTTTTCAATGCCGAAGTCATTGAGACGATAAAGGGCGAGCTTCCCGCAAAATTCACGCTCCTTCAGGGTGGCTCGAGCGAGTTTACTTACAGGGACTACCCTCTATTTACATACGGCAACGAGCTGTTTCTGTTCCTGACCAAGATATCGGATGAGAACAGAGAATTCTTAAAACTCCCGGAGAACACTTATAAGATAACCGGC
>CADBGC010000043.1 GCA_902794055.1 uncultured Eubacteriales bacterium
GTATCGGAATGATGCCGGTCAACGGCTCGTTTCGGGATTTTTCGCTTTTGAGGTGACACTTCATGCTTTGTGTGATAGCAAAACTTGATAAGAGCGCGACCGAAAGGCTTTCATCGCTGAAAAGAGCCTTTGTTCCCGCCGAGTTTGCCGCAAGACCGCTTTACGGGCATATCACGATAGCGAACTATACCGGGAGCGACGAGGCGGGCTTCATGGACTTCTGTAAAGCTCTGCTTGAGGGCGCTGTCGCATTCCAAGTTGAGTATAAAAAGCTTGAGGTTTTGAAGAAATCCGCGATAATAGTCGCCTCGCCCGAAAAAGCGGGAACGCTTGCCGCGCTTCACCTCCAAATAGCCGAGAAGTTTGCGCCTTCGCTCAACGATTGGACGCAGCCGGAGCTTTGGCAGCCCCATACCACGCTTCTGTACTCCCCCGCTTTGGATCTTGATTCGATATGCGCGAATATGAAAAAAGCGTTCGCGCCGTTTTCCGCGCGGGTGTGCGCGATCGAGTTTTCACGCGTGCTCGATATGGACTATGAGATAGTTGAGAGGGTGGAGCTGAAGGAGAAAGCGGTCATTGAGGGTATCAATGATAAAGATGCCCGAATGACAAGAGTTTTCTTCGTTCGCCACGCCGAGCCGAACTACGCGAACCATGATGATATGCTGCGCGAGTTATCGCCAAAGGGCATGGCGGATCGTGCGCTCGTTACGCGGTTTCTTGATGATAAGGACATATCCGCGGTGCTTTCGAGCCCGTATAAACGCGCGGTGGACACCGTGGCGGATTTTGCGGAAAAGCACGGTCTTGAGATCGAGATCGACCTTGATTTTCGCGAACGGAAGGTTTCGGACGGCGGCTGGATCGACAACTTCACCGAGTTTTCCGAGAAGCAATGGGCGGATCACGATCATCGTCTGCCGGGCGGCGAGAGCCTGAGCGAGGTTCAAAAGCGGAATATCGCCGCGCTCGAGAGGGCTTTAAAGAAATACGCGGGCAAAAGCATCGTTATCGGCAGCCACGGCACGGCGCTCAGCACGATAATAAATTATTATGATAATTCCTTTGGTTATAAGGATTTTGAGCGGATACGGGGCGTTATGCCATGGATAGTTGAATTTGACTTCGACGAAAAGGGAAACTGTTTGAAAATAACCGAGCATGAGGTTTGTATGAACGATATCATTATTAGACACGAAACGGAAAAGGACTACCGCGCAGTCGAGGAGCTGACCCGCGAGGCGTTTTGGAACGTGTATAAGCCCGGCGCGGACGAGCATTATTTCGTGCATAAAATGCGAAGCCACCCCGATTTTTTGCCAGAGCTTGACTTCGTGCTTGAGAAGGGCGGCAGGATAGTCGGCAGCATCATGTTCACCAAGGCTTGGCTTGAGGACGAGCGCGGCGAGCGCATGGAGATAGTTTCCATGGGGCCCATCGGCATCGCTCCCGAGTTTCAGCGGCAAAAGCTCGGCAAAATGCTTATCGAACATTCGTTCGAGGAGGCGCGAAAGCTCGGGTACAGCGTGAATATCAATTTCGGCAACCCCGGCAACTACGTTTCCCGAGGCTTCGTGAGCTGCAAAAAGAAGAATATCAGCTTCGTTTTTGACGGCAACTTCCCCACCGCCCTGCTTGTTTGCGAGCTGGTTGAGGGCGCGCTCGACGGCAGAAAATGGATGTATATCCCGAGTACCGCCGCCGACTGCTGCGAGGATACGGACGCGGTCGCGGCGTTTGACGCAGGTTTCCCGCCCAAGGAGAAGAAGTGGATGCCGATCCAGGAGGAATTCTATATCTATAGGCATTCGTCGGTGGTTCGGTAGGGTGCAAGGATTTCCGAAAGGAGCTTGAATGGACGGTGAAGAAAAACTGAATGCTTTGCTCGAAGCATTTATCGCACGTTCAAAAGCTATTCTAAATGATGAGCTTTGCGGGATCTATCTGCACGGCTCCGCCGTTATGGGCTGCTTCAGCTTCGAAAGGAGCGACGTTGATCTGATCGTGGTCGTAAACTGCGCTATGACCGACGGCGCAAAACGCGAGTTTATAAAAGCGGTCGTGGAGCTCAACGCCATCGCTCCGCTCAAGGGCATCGAGATGAGCATCGTAACAAAAGCCGTTTGCAGACCATTCATCTACCCCACGCCCTATGAACTGCATTTTTCCTCTGGCCATCTCGCTTGGTACACGAGCGATCCCGAGGATTACGTTAAGAGAATGAACGGCATCGACAAGGATCTTGCGGCGCATTTCACCATCATTCGCGAAAGGGGACGCGCTATATACGGCGCTCCCATCGACGAAGTGTTCGGCGAAGTGCCGAGAGGCGCTTATTTGGATTCGATAGTTTTCGACGTTGCCGATGCGCGCGATGAGATCACCGAATACACGACCTATCTTGCGCTCAATCTTGCAAGGGTGCTAGCTTTCTGCCGCGAGGAGCTCGTGCTTTCAAAGAAGGAGGGCGGCGAATGGGCGCTTGAGCATATCGATGATGAGTTCCTGCCGTTGATTAAAAGCGCATTGAATGAATATGTGAGCGGCGAAGCCGCCGAGTATGACGAGGAATGCGCCAAAAGGTATGCATGTTATATGATTGAGCAGATCTATGCCGAAACGAAAGAGCTAAACGAGATGAGCAAGAACAACGCATCGATCGATCCGACTATAAAAAAGCTCTTCTCCCTTTTCTTTGACAGGGAGGGCGTTTTTGCCGAGCTTATAGATACGAGCAGGGGCGATGACGACTTTAGAAACACGCTCATAATAACGACCGATGGCGGCGAAAGATTCGTTTTGAAGATAGTTTCAAACGATTTCACCTTCCACGATAGGATACTGATGTGGCAGCGGACGGTCGAAGAATACCGCGATCTCGGGTATTACTGCCCGCGTATTTACTGCGATAAAAGCGGCGGCTTCCCTGTTATCGACTATCGCGGGAAGCGCTGCATTGTTTACGCTGAGGAGTTTTCGATATTCAAGCCCCTATCGGATCGCGCGGCCGGCGAAAACGGGCAGGGTGCGAGCGCGATGGCCTATTTTGAGGATATTTGGCGCATGAGCGCCAAGATCGCGGCGAAAAAGCTCGATCACACCGAATACCCCTCCGGCTACTGCCTTTTCGAGACATTTTGCCCGAGCGAGCAGACCGACGAGGTTTTGGAAAACGCGCTCGAATGGAAGGAGTATGCCCTTTCGCTTCCCGCGGAGTTTTCGGAGCAGGTTCAAAGGATATGGAATGCTTGGAGCGCCAACAGAGCGGCGCTGAAGGAGCGTTATTCCCGTCTTCCGACCTCGGTTTTTCAGGCCGATCTCAACCCGACCAATCTGCTCATAGATGAAAGCGGCGCTTTTCGCGGCGTTTACGACTTCAACCTCTGCGGTCGGGACGTTTTTCTGAACTATCTTATGCGCGAGAACTACGCCGATTTTGAGGAGGAGCTTGATCTTATCCGCAGGGCGTTGACCGTTGCCAAGGAGCACTATGCTTTTTCTGAGGATGAGAAGGCGGCGGCGCTCCCCCTCTATCGCTGTTTGAAGCCACTGTGGTATAATAGGGTGTTCGATCTCAAGCAGGCGGGAAACGATGCTGCGGAGATAAAGCATTGTCTTGATCGGATAGAGCATTATCTTACCGCAGATATTGATTTTATAAGCTATATGGACTGAGCTTCGCCAAACGGAGCATTATATGGCAGGGTTTATGGAGGTTTTAAAATGAGTTTTCTTGAATTGGCGCGCAGCAGGTTTTCGGTGCTTGAATACGAGCATAGACCCGTTGAGAGCGAAAAGATAGACGCTATAATCGAGGCGGCGATCGCGGCTCCAACCGCGTGCAACAACCAGCCGCAGCGGATACTTGTGATCGACAGCGACGAGCTTCGTGCCAAGCTCAACGAGGTGGTTCCGAGCAAATACTATGTTCCCGTTGCGTTTTTGGTGTGTTATGACAGGGAAAGCTGTTGGGTTCGCCCGATGGATGGCAAGCCCAGCGGAGATATCGACGCAAGCATTGCGACAACCCACATGATGCTTGAAGCGACAGAGCTCGGTTTGGGTTCGATATGGGTGATGTATTGGGATCCCGATAAGATGAAGGAAGCCTTTTGTTTGGACGAGCGGCTTGAACCCGTGGCATTGCTTATAGCCGGATACAGGGCTGATACCGCGAAGCCCCGACAGGGGCATTTGAACCGCAAGAGCAGGGCTGAAATAATCCTTTAGCGGCGGCTTTATGGAAAGGAAGCACAGGCATTGAAGATAGAAAACAACATACTGAAGCATTATCTTAAAAACGTTTACTTTATCACCGGCACGGCATACGCGGGCAAGTCCACGGCGGCGAAGCTGCTTTCCGAGCGGTACGGGCTTATACTCTGCGGCGAAAACTACCACAGCAGGGTGTCGGACGTTGTGGCGACGCGCGAAGCGCAGCCCGATATCAGCTTTATAAACGAGCTGACCGATTGGCGGCAGTTCGTGCTTCGCTCGCCCGAGGAGTACGAGAGGTGGATATTCGCGGTCGGGCGCGAGGCGGCGGAATTCGAGGTTGCGGAGCTTATCGCGATATCGCAGGAAAGAAAAGTGATAGTCGATACGAATATCCCGCTCGATATTCTTAAAGAAATTTCCGATTACAACCGTGTTGCAGTTATGCTTTCGCCGCAGTCTTTGAGCGTTGATCGCTTTTTTGACCGCGAAGACCCCGATAAACGCTTTCTGCTCGAAGTTATCGAGAGCTGCGACGATCCCGAGGCCGCCATGGCGAACTATCGGCGCGGGCTCGAGCTTATAAACAGCCAAAAGCACTACGACGAATGCGCAAACAGCGGCTTTTTCACGCTCGTTCGGCAGGACGACGGGCGGGACACCCGCGAGGAGGTCCTGGAAAAGCTCGCAAGGCATTTCGGACTGATATGATGGGCGGCTGCCGGGGAGGAACGCTATGCTGGTTACATATAAAAACCCGGGTTTTGAACACTCGATAAACAGCATCCTGCTTTTTCAAGAGGACGGCACCGCGCCGTTTTGGTCGGATGCGCTTATTTACTTCTACCCGCAGATAAGCAGAGAACGGCTGATCGGGCTTTCTTCCGATGAAAAAAGGGAATATCTCACCCGCGAATTGAAGGCTGCTTGGGATGAGATCGGCGATGAGCTTGAGCGCAAGGTGGAAGCCTACAACGCGCATTTTATGAAATACCATGGTCAGATAGAGGATGCGCTTTCGGAGGCGTTCGATATCGACACGGGCGCAATTTTCAATGATTTGGTCGGCAATATAAGCCTTAATCCGATATGTCCGCGGTTTTTACAGGAGCGGTATTTCGATATTTTCCATAAAAACAGCGAGCGCGGCGCAATTGGGCTGAGCCTGCATGAGATCATCCACTATCTTTGGTTCCACGTTTGGAACGGGCATTTCGGCGACGACTATTCCGAATACGAAACGCCTTCTTTAAAGTGGATATTGAGCGAAATGGTGGTTGAAAGCATAATGAGCGATGAAAGGCTTTCCTCGATAAATCCCTATTATCCGCGCGAAAACGGCGGCTGTGTTTATCCGTATTTTCAGAATATGGTCATCAATGGCGAGCCCATACTCGATACGCTGATGAAAATGTGCCGCTGCAATCGCATTACCGACTATATGGAACTTTCATATCGATATTGCTCCGAAAACGAAGCCGCGATAAGGCGGCATATCGAGGAAGCGGAAAAACAGTTTTGACCATCGCCGCGATTTTTAGTATAATTTCAACAATGCCGAGAAATTCGGCGAAACACAAGGAGGGAAAAGAATGAATCAATCTGTTAGAAACGCACGCCCGCTCAAGCGATGGGCGATCATACTCGGTATAGCGTATCTTATCCTTCAGCACGCCTTTTATCTTGCGGGGCACGAGCTTGCGCTTTTGATCGGCTTTACGCCATTTTCGCCCAAGATAGCTTTGGACGATAAGATACCGCTGCTTTCCATCTTCATAATTCCGTACATTTGGTCCTACGCATATTGGGCGATGGGGCCTATGGCTGTCTCCAAATGCGAAAAGAATCATTTTGCGGATTTTATGGCGGCCTGCCTCGTTGCCTGCCTTGCGGGCGTTGTGGCGCTCGCCCTTTTCCCGACCTATATGAACAGAGTCGAAGAGGGGCTTTATAAAACCGTTGAGAACCCGACGATCTTCGACAAACTGCGCGAATTTTGGTATTCGCTGGACGGTTCTGAGATGGCATACAACCTGCTTCCGAGCTTCCATTGTCTGAACAGCACGCTCTGCTATCTCGGCGTTGCGGGGCGCAGGGAGCTGCCCCTGTGGTTCAGGGTGTATTCGTTCATCACCACACTGCTCATCTACGCCTCGACCGTGTTCGTTAAGCAGCACTTCTTCCTCGATATCCCCACGGGCATCGCGCTTGCGGCAGCGGCGTATTTTGTATGCAAGAAATTCCATTGGGGAAGGATGTTTGCGCCCATCGAGAGGCTTTATGAGAAGCTGACGGCGAAGAAAGCGGCTGCAAAGTAAAAACATGGCAAGAGCAAAATATCAGGTATTGATACTCCCCTATCACCGCGAGGGCGAAAGCGTGCTTTACTGCATCTTTCGGCGCCGCGATATGGGCGTTTGGCAGTTCATCGCGGGCGGCGGCGAGGATGAGGACGGCTCGGCGCTCGCTTCTGCAAAGCGCGAGGCCTTCGAGGAAGCGGGCATTCCCACAAACAGCCGCTTCTTCCCGCTTGAAACGCTTTGCAGCATCCCTGCGGAATGCTTTCCCAAGGCGAGAGCCTTTTGGGGCGAAAGCTGCCTCGTTATCCCCGAATATTCGTTTGCGGTGGAGCTTGAGAATAAGGAGCTTTGCATCTCAAACGAGCATACCGAGTACTGCTGGGCGGATTACGAAACGGCGAAAGAGCTGCTTCGCTACGACAGCAATAAAACGGCGCTTTTCGAGCTTGAAAACAAGCTGAAGCTTGGACTTATACAAACGGAGCAAGCAAAAATGGATATTTCAAACCTTCTTACGTGCCCCCGCTGCGGCGGCGAGCTCGGCCAAGACTGCAAATGCCTTGCCTGCGGCAGCGAATACGAGCGCAGGATGGGCGTTTACAGCATTCTTTACGAGGATATGGGCGAGGACTACGGCTTTTCCGCGTGGGAATTCGATGAAAGCGATATTCAAAAGAGCGCGGACGAATACCGCGCCTTCCGCGAGGAATACCAAAGCCATTTAACGAACGGATGCAGGAAGGCCGAGCGCATGCTGGACGATGCGGTGCGGGAGCACATCGAGAGCTGCCGCGGCGTTGCTGTGGATATCGCCACGGGGCGCGGAATGCTTTTGAGCCGCGTTATGGAGTGGAATACCGAATTGAAACTTATCGGTACCGATATCGATGCGCGTATACTCGCCGTGACCAAGCTCGTGCGAAACTGTGGCGAAAACGTTTCCTTCGTGGGCTGCGACGGCAGACATATCGCGCTTAAAAACGGGAGCGTGGATCACGCGGTTTCCTTCGTTGGCATCGCGAATATGCCCGAGCCCGAGAAGGCGATCTCGGAGGTTTACCGCATTTTGAAGAAGGGCGGCACCTTCATCTACAAGGGGCTTTTTCTGGACAGGAACAGCGAAGGGATGCGCGACCTTGCGGAGAAATTTGACCTTGCAAGGATCATGGATATCGAGCTTCTGACCGAGCTTTTTGTAAACGCAGGATTCAAGGTCGTGCGATCCGAGATAATTGCATCCGCCGTTTGGGGCGAGAATCCATACGACAGATACCCGTTTGCGGGTGAGAACTGCAATTACGGGCTGATTGTAGTTGAAAAATGAGCGAAGGATTTGAAAAAGGGTTTGAAATAGTGTTCGATGAAGCCGGGATAGACTTCGTTTTATTCGAAACGGAGCGGCTTTTTGTGCGCGAATACAATATCGATGATTTTGATGCAGTGAAAGCATACGCAAGCGATGCGGAGGTCACCGCATATCTGCCGTGGGGGCCCGCCGACGACGATACGGTTCAAAGAATCGTTGCCTCGCGCCTTAAAAGTCAGATAGAGGAGGCGAGAACGCGGTTTGAGTTCATCGTGTGCCTCAAAGCTTCCGGCGAAGCCATTGGCGCGGTCGGGCTGCACCTGAGCGACGATCTTAAGCAGGGTGATCTCGGTTTCATCTTCAACAGGCGCTTTTGGGGCAATGGCTATGCCTCCGAGGCCGCGCAGGGTATGCTGCGTTTTGGATTTATGAATCTCGATCTGCACCGCATTACCGCGAAATGCGACAGCGAAAACCTTGCTTCCGAGGCGGTGATGAAGCGCATAGGGATGCGCAAGGAGGGCGAAACGAAGAAAAGCGTTTATACCAAGGTGCGCGGAAAGGAGCAATGGCGAAGCGAGAAGCTTTATGCGATGCTTCAAAAGGAGTTTTTGAACGCGCTGATCGAGTTCGGCGAGCTTTGAGGCGCTGTTTTAGCCTATTTCGCGGGGGCGCTCCCCCGCTTTTTGTTTTTTTATTTTTTATCAAATAAATATATTTGCAACTGCGTTAAAAAAAGGCTACAATGGAGATACAGTTTCAGAGTCTGAGGACGGAGGTTCAGTATTATGCAGATCGCAGAACGTATGCAGGGCATATCCGGCAGCGCAATAAGAGAGCTTTTCAAGCTTCTCGGCGACCCGGCTATTATTTCCTTTGGCGGCGGCAACCCTTCCAAGGCTTGCTTCCCCGGTGAGACCATCCGCACCATCACGGACGAATTGCTCCGTGAAAAATCCGATATTCTTTTGCAGTACGGCGCGACCGAGGGCTATATGCCGCTTCGACGCGCTTATCTTGATTACATTTTGCCCGACAACGGTCTGCACGGCGAGCTTGACAACGTGCTTGCGCTGACCGGCTCGATGCAGGGTCTTGACCTTATCTGCAAGGCAGTTATCAACCCCGGCGACACGGTGCTGGTCGAGGAGCCGAGCTTCCTCGGCGCACTTCAGACCTTCCGCGTTGCGCAGGCTAAGCTCGTTACCGTTCCGATGCATACCGACGGCGTGCATATAGATGCGCTTGAGGCGGCCGTAAAGGCGCATCGCCCCAAGGTGTTTTACACCATCCCCACCTTCCAGAATCCCTCCGGCTACGTTACCTCCGTTGAGACCCGCAAGAGGATCGCGGAGCTTGCCGCGGAGTTCGATATGCTGGTTATCGAGGACGATCCATACGCTGCGCTGCGCTTCTCGGGCGAGAAGCTGCCCACCATCAAGAGCTTCGACACGAGCGACAACGTGATCGTTCTCACCAGCTTTTCAAAAACCATCTCCCCCGGTCTGCGCGTTGCGCTTTGCTTCGGCAATAAGGACCTCATCCGCAAGATGACCATAGCCAAGCAGGGCAGCGACACGCACTCGCCCAACCTCAATCAGGCGATAGTGGCGGAGTTTATAAACCGCGGCCACATGCCCGCGCATATCGAGTATATATCGGGCGTCTACGCCCGCTCCGCCCGCGTTATGACCGACGCGATGGCGGAGCACTTCCCCGAATGGGTGCATTTTGAAGAGCCCGTCGGCGGACTTTTCATCTGGTGCACCCTGCCCGAGGGCTGGGATGCGCAGGAGCTTTTCAAGCGTGCGGTCGAGCGCAAGGTTGCGTTCGTTCCCGGCGCACCCTTCCACACCAACGAGGGCGCAGGTCAAAACACCTTCCGCCTCAACTTCTCCGCCGAACCCGAGGAGCGCATCCGCGAGGGCGTTAAGAGGCTCGGCGACCTTTTGAAGGAGATGGCGGAGGAAAAATAATACTCTCCAAAATCGAAAATTGAAAGGATAACCTTTACTATGATAAACGCATACGATCTTTTAACCGAGCGCGGCTACTTAAAGCAGTGCTCCCATCCCGAGGAGCTTCGCGAGCTTCTTTCAAAAGAAAAGCTGACCTTCTACATCGGCTTCGATCCCACCGCGGAGAGCCTGACGGTCGGCCACTACGTTGCAATGTGCGTTATGGCGCACATGCAGCGCTGCGGGCATAAGCCCATCGTGCTTCTCGGCGGCGGCACGGCGATGATCGCCGATCCCTCGGGCAAGACCGAGCTTAGAAAGCTGCTCTCGGTTGAGGAGCTTGACTACAACGTTGAGAGCATCAAAAAGCAGATGTCCCGCCTGATCGACTTCGATGGCGAGAACGCGGCCATACTCGTGAACAACGCCGATTGGCTCCGCAATCTCAATTTCATGGACTTCATGCGCGATATCGCGGTGCATTTCTCGGTAAACGAGATGCTCAGAGCCGAGTGCTACAAGCAGCGCTACGAGCGCGGACTCACCTTCTTTGAGTTCAGCTACATGCTCATGCAGAGCTACGACTTCCTCTGCCTCAACCGCAAATACGGCTGCGAGCTTGAGATGGGCGGCGACGACCAGTGGAGCAACATCCTCGGCGGCGCCGATCTCATTCGCCGCAAGGAGAGGAAGCGCGCCTACGCCCTCACCACCCGCCTGCTCACAACTGCCGACGGCAGGAAGATGGGCAAGACCGAGAAGGGCGCTGTTTGGCTCAGCGAGGAGCGCACGAGCGTATTTGATTTCTACCAGTACTTCCGCAATATCGACGATGCGGATGTTAAGACCTGTTTGAGCCTTCTGACCTTCATTCCTATGAACGAAGTTAATGCGCTCTGCGCGGAAGGCGCTGATATCAACGAGGCAAAGAGGGTGCTTGCATACACCGTAACGAGCCAGGTACACGGCGAGGAGAAGGCAAAGCAGGCGCAGGAAGCCGCGCTGGCGCTTTTCAGCGGCAAGGGCGATATCTCGCACATGCCCACCGTTACCGTGACCGATGCAGATGCGGAAGCAACCGGCATGAGCCTTGTTCGCCTGCTTGTTCACGCGGGGATCGAAAAATCGAATTCCGCTGCGATCCGCTCAATCAAGGAGGGCGGCATCAGCGTCAACGACGAGAAGGTGACCGACACGCAGGCGGTGCTCGATAAGGCCCTGCTCGACGACGGCATCATACTCAAGAAGGGCAAAAAGACCTTCGTTCGCCTTGTAAAATAACCTTCTTTCCCGGGAGGATCGACACAATGCCGCTCAAGAGCTATAAAACGCCCGAAAAGGCAAGCGAAACGGAGTATATCGTGAACCGCTCTCGGTTCATCGGAAGGTGCTTCCCCGTTTCCTCGGAATCGGAAGCGCTTGAGCGGCTTGAAGAAATTCGCAAGAAGTATTACGATGCAACGCATAACTGCTACGCCTATTCGCTCCTCGACGGAACGCGCAGGTTTTCCGATGACGGCGAGCCGGGCGGCACGGCGGGAATGCCCATCATGGACACGCTTATCCGCTCCGCCACCGAGAATGCGCTTATCGTTGTAACCCGCTATTTCGGCGGGATACTGCTCGGAAGCGGCGGCCTCGTTCGCGCTTATTCCAAATCCGCTTCGGATGCGCTGAACGCCTCGGGTTCTCTCATAATGACTCCCTGCGCCGAAATTGAGTTCACCGTGGACTACACGCGCTACGGCGCTATCGAGGGCTTCGTTCGCTCATCTTCCACCGTGAAGGCCACGGAGTTTACCGACAGCATCCGCTTTCTCTGCCTTGTTGAAAAGCAGCGGGCGGAGGCCTTTATTGCGGATATTGTTGAAAGAACCGACGGCAGGAGCAGACCCGAGGTCATCGGGGAGGAATATCTTCCCGTGAAAATCGGAAACGAATAAAAAATCGCTCTTCTCGCCTATAAACAGTTTACCCCGCGCTGCTGCGCGAAAAATAATCAAAACCATTAAATCCAATATACCGGAGGCTGAAAAATGGATATCAAGATCACCAAAGCCACAGAGCTCAAGAGAAAGCCCACCGTTGAGGAGGA
The DNA here is from genome assembly GCA_902794055.1 of uncultured Eubacteriales bacterium. Lineage (GTDB taxonomy): Bacteria > Bacillota > Clostridia > Christensenellales > CAG-138 > PeH17. Next base: position 11,878 of record CADBGC010000043.1, read on the forward strand.
AGGCTCCCTCGGTTTCGGCAAGCGCTTCACCGACCACATGTTCATCATGAACTATGACAACGGCGAATGGCACGATGCACGCATCGTTCCCTACCAGAGGTTCTCCATGGACCCCGCTTCCTCGGTTTTCCACTATGCTCAGGAGATTTTCGAGGGTCTCAAGGCATACCGCACCGCTGATGACCGCATCCTCATGTTCCGTGCAAAGGACAACGCGCAGCGTCTCAACGACTCCGCGGATCGTCTCTGCATGCCCCGAATCGACGTGGACTTCAACTACGAGGCCATGCGCCAGCTCGTGAACGTTGAGCGCGACTGGGTTCCCCATTCCGCCGGCACCAGCCTGTATCTGCGCCCGACAATGATCGCAAACGACGAGGCGCTCGGCGTGCATGCAGCCAAGAGCTACATCTACTACATCATCTGCGCACCCTCCGGCGCATACTACAAGGCGGGTCTCGCTCCCATCCGCATCCGCGTTGAGGATAAATACGTTCGTGCGGTTCGCGGCGGCACCGGCTTTGCTAAGACCGGCGGCAACTATGCCTGCTCCATCCTTGCGGGCGCCGAGGCCGAGAAGGAGGGTTACAGCCAGGTGCTGTGGCTCGACGGCGAGCACATGAAATACGTTCAGGAAGTCGGCGCAATGAACATGATGTTCGTTATCGACGGCAAGCTCGTTACCGCTCCCCTTGAGGACACCATCCTGCCCGGCATCACCCGCCGCAGCGTCATGACCCTCGCCCGCGAGATGGGCGTTGAAGTCGAGGAGCGTCCTCTCTCCGTGGACGAGCTGTTCGAGGCCGGCGAAAGCGGCAGGCTCAGCGAGGCCTACGGCACCGGCACCGCCGCCGTAGTTTCCCCCGTTGGCGAACTCGCGTACCGCGACAAGCATATCTACATCGGCGATAAGTCCGTAAACAACGGCATCGGCGAGCTGACCATGAAGCTCTACAACACGCTGACCGGTCTGCAGTGGGGCCGTCTCAAGGATACCCACGGCTGGGTAACCGATATCGATATTAACTGAAAAGCAAAGCTTTAAGCATGCGGGCGAGCCGTTCCGATCGAACGGCTCGCCTGTTTTACGCCATGGATTCAGTATGCGCTAACATTTTATTTCGTTTTGTTTTCCAATTTTTGCATTGAAGCCCCACTCGCTCCAACCGTCAACGCAATGCATTATATACTTAATTATGCCTTAAGTAAATAAAAATAATTAATCAATCGTTCTGTTTTGCCAATCTCGGATACTCCCTTTGCTTTGTTTGGAAATAGTCTTACAAAATATATATTTTAAATCTGCCTTCATTTGCATTGACAATTAATATATGCTTTGATAAAATCTTTGCATGCGGATGATATCTCCTTCCGGTTCGGCGATATATCCGTTTTATCACCAACATTGGAGGCAACATGCGAAATCGGCTCCTTCGCTGCCCTAATACCGTCGTCATTCTCCGTGCCGTTAAGCACGGCTGCATGATGCGCCGTTTTGCGCGATTTGTTTTTGCATGCTTCAAGTGCGCCTCAATTTCATAAAAAATATTCAAACAAAGTGGCAACACTTTGTTTTTTATATAAACAAGAAATTTTTGGAGGACACCAAATGTCAAAAGCAACCAAGCGCTTCCTCGCCTTTGCACTTGCGTTCGCGATGCTTCTTTCCTTCGCGGTAAACGGCCTTGCCGTAAGAAGCTCCGCTGCCAAGCAGCGCATCGATGCTGAGGAACTCAGGCTC